>DAONES010000167.1:0-3853 GCA_035403205.1 Methanothrix sp.
GCCCTCTTGCTGACCTTTGCCGGCCTGTCTTTGCTTCCGAAAAGCTCCTCATCATCGGGCTCGACGAAGGCGGCGATGGGCGCAATCAGAACTGCGACGATTCCCATGGACTTGACGCGCACGCCTTCCACCCTGCTCAGGATTCCGTGCGCGAATTCATGCACCAGCATTGTAACAAACAGGGCGATCCAGCCCCAGACAAATGGGATGTACTCGTTTAAGCCAGGAATGAGAAGGATATTTCTCGGTGCGTTGTAGCTGCTGGGCATTGGAGGCTCTTTGATCATGTAGAATGTCATGACGAGAACCAGTATCAGAAAATAGCTCATGCTCAGGACAACAAGCGGAATGCCTGCCGAGGCTATGATCCGCCAGAACCCCTTTGGACGGGCCAGCCGGTCCAGCAGGCCCAGGCCCCTGGTGGTGCGAAAGAACAGGGCTAAAGGAATGCCCAGAATGCTTCCAACTGTTATTCCGCGCCTCTTCCATTCCTCGCTGTCTTTCAGCGGCAGAATCAGGATGGAATAAAGGCCAATCAAAGCTACAGCTATGAACATCCAGTCAACGAAATCAAGTTGCAACTGCAGATCCAAAATCAGTTCCTCAGATGATTCCCTGGTCCTTCAGCTCCCTTTCAGCCAGCTCCTGGTGTTTCTTTTCCAAAAAGCTATAGACGTTTCCGTGTGGTGCACCATCGAGAAGCATCTCTATGGCTGTCCTGGCAACGCGGTTTTGCTCAGGATTGCCAAGAATTGCAACGGTCTTGCCGTACACCGAAACCTTTGCTCCTGAGAGCCTCTCCATGATCTCGCGTGAGCGGCCATCCTTGCCGATGATGCGGCCCTTGATGCGCGCCATGTCGCTCTTGGTTCCGACCATCTTGGAGAGGTCGAGCACATCGAGCATCAGCATATCGTCATCGAGAATGGGCAGAGCCCTTTCAGGAGAGAAGCCCCTGCCTATGGCCTTGACCAGGTCAAGGACTCGAAGCCCAATCAATGGATCTTCGGCTGAGGCTATTGAGACTGTTCCTGTCTCGCTGTCGATCTCAATAGTGGTTTTGGTCTTCTCTTCGATCAGGTGCTTCATGGACCCGCCTGGGCCCACCAGCACGCCTACGCGCTCCTCTGGAATCTTGATATCCAATTTAATCATCCTTCTTCTTGTTCATCTCATCTCGGTCTTTCCTGAGCCTCTCCAAGATTTCTTCGGGAGATCCCAGGTTATATTTTTTCCGGAAGTAGTGGGCCACATTGGCTATATCGCGCTCAAGGAACCTTCTGGCCTGGGGATGATCCAGGGTCACAGACTGTCCCATATCGATTATTACCGGCTCGCCATCGTTGTAGAGAATATTGAATTCGCTTAAATCGGCATGAACCAGCTGGGCGCGATTGTAGAGCACAGAGATATATTCTGTGATCTTATCAAAAATGCGTTTCGCCTCATCAGCATCCAGCTCAACATCCTTGAGCTGGGGCGCAGCCTGCCCATTCTGTCCGACGATCTCCATCACCAGGATATTCTCCTTCATAGCAATGGGATGGGGCACAGGAATTCCCACCTCTTCGGCGCGGGTCAGGTTTCTGAATTCCTTTTTGGTCCAGGCGGCTACTATGGCTCTTTTGGTGCCCTTTACGCTCGAAAATCTGGGGTCTCCGCGCAGGTAGTCCTGCATGGAATTGAAGTTGCTTGTGGAGATGCGGTAAATCTTGAGTGCCAGCTCCTTTTCGCCTGCAATGGCCCTGAAGATGTTGGCCTCTTTGCCGGTGCAAATCGAGCCGCCCAAAGCATCTATCACACCTTTGCTGGCCAGGCTATAGAGGTCCATCAGGGTGCGTCGATCGAAGACCGCATCCATGACGTTTTTGTCATCTGAGTCCTTTAGCCTGGTACGAAGAACATCGATCTTGGTGTCGAAATCCTCATCTTTGGTGCGCCTGCTCATGAAATGCCTTTAAAGAAGTTCTCTTAAGAAATTCCCTTGAGAAAATCCCTTAAGATTTCTTATTCTTAAATTCTCTTAAACCTTCATCACGTGGTTCCCTTGAGGAATCCCTTGCGTTGCAGCCAGTCCACCTGGGGGCCGGTATATCTCCATACAACATCTGCCTTCTCGTTTTGGAATTCCCAGGGGATTATGATGACCACGTCACCCTCTCTGATCCAGATTCTCTTCTTCATCTTGCCTGGTATGCGAGCCATTCTGGTAATTCCGTCCAGGCCCCTCACCTTAATTCGATTGGAGCCGAGCAGGCTTTCCACATGACCGAAAATCTCTCGATCCTGTTTGCGGGGAAGACGGACTCTTGTGATTATAGCCCCTTCTTCTTCCCTGCCGTCATTTCTTTTATACAGCTTATCACCTCAAATAATTAAATATGGACATAAGATTAATGATCTCATCCGGGCCATCTATCTTCCCGGCAGCCAAAGCATCTTTCTTGCGCCCTCGCGTTAAGAGCCACTCATAAATAGTTAAAGTTTGTGTCGGGCAAAATTGAAATGGGCCCGACGCGATTCGAACGCGTGATCCCCGCCGTGTGAAGGCGATGTCATAACCAGCTAGACCACAGGCCCTCGGACTAAGAAGGTAAGCCATCAGCTATTAGTATCTTGCCCTTGGTGCAGGGATGGCCCGCCGATTTTCTGCGGCTTAAGAGCAATTATTAAATACTAATGCGCGAGCTTAATAAAGTTAATGAGTTTCATACTGAGAAACCCAGCTTATGCCGTCTATGAGCAGCTCTTAAAGTCTCGAATTATTTCTGGAGTTCCTGTGAAGCATGTGGCCATCATTCAGGATGGCAACCGCAGGTATGCCGTGGAAAAGGGCATCCCCAAGTTCCTGGGGCACAGCCTTGGGGCGGATACATCCGAGAAGGTGTCCGACTGGTGTCTGGAGGTGGGCGTCAAGCATCTCACTCTTTATGCCTTTTCCACGGAGAACTTCAAGAGAGACGACACTGAGAAGCGCTATCTTTTCGATTTGATCAAGAAGAAGTTTGCAGATCTGGGCAGCTCTCGAAGGATTCATTCCAATCATGTGCGTGTGCGGGCCATTGGACGGGTGGAGATGCTTCCAGAGGACCTGCAGGAGGAGATACGTCGCACCGAGGAGGCTACGCGAGATTATGACGGGATGTATCTCAATGTGGCTTTGGCCTACGGAGGCCAGCGCGAGCTGGTGGACGCCGTGCGCTCTCTCGCGCGACAGATCACGGAAGGCAGGATCAGGGCCGGCAATGTTGATGAGGATCTGATTTCCAGGCATCTTTATCCCCAAAATGGCACTGCTGTTCCAAAGGTGGATCTGATCATCCGCACCGGAGGGGACTGCCGCACCTCCAACTTCCTGCCCTGGCAGGCCAATGGAAATGAGTGCGCTGCATATTTCTGTGCGCCTTACTGGCCGGAGTTTAGAAAGATCGATTTCTTTCGTGCAATTCGCACAGCCCAGGGCAGGGCCTTTGGCCAACAAGCTTAATTACTAAAAGCATTGCATGTGGGATGTTTTGTCCCGATGGGGTAGTGGACATCCCGGAGGCCTGCGGAGCTAAAAGCGCAGCTAGCCTTCAACCCGGGTTCGAATCCCGGTCGGGACGCTTTCTTTCGGAAGGCATCGAAGCCGTTTCTTTGCGTTGCAGGATGAGGATGCAGGGCTGCGCGAAGATAATGATGCGAATCCAAACATCCAAAAGGCCAAACGCGCTGATGAGCAGATGGCAAAATAGCCAAAAGAGATATATCCATCAAAGTCATCTATTTAGTATAAGTAGTGCTGTAAGTCCTTCCTGAAAAGGATGAGGCCGCCCTGAGGCGGATGGGACGAAGTAAGGAAGGGTTCACTACA
>DAONES010000168.1:0-3836 GCA_035403205.1 Methanothrix sp.
TTGGATGGATCGTTATTGGAGCAGTCTGCCAATTTTCCCGGCAGCCCTCCCGAGCCCAGGGCATTCTTGCGCCTTGTCAGCTCCTTTGCCTTCCTCGCCGCCTCACGGGCGCGCAGGGCGTCGCCTGCTTTCTCCACAATGGTCGTCGCCACAGTGGGATTTTCCTCGAAGAACTCTGCCAGGCCCTCAGAGACCATGGACTCGACTATTCCCCGCACAGAGCTGTTTCCAAGCCGGGTCTTGGTCTGGCCCTCAAACTGGGGATCGGGAAGCTTTACGCTGATGACCGCCACCAGACCCTCGCGCAGATCGTCTCCACCCAGTTTGACCTCACCTTTGAAGAGCTTATTGTCCCGAGCGTACTCATTGACCGTCTTGGTAAGAGCAGAGCGAAATCCCATGAGATGAGTGCCGCCCTCACGGGTGTTGATGTTGTTGGCATAAGAGAAGATGCTCTCGCTGTAGGAGTTATTGTATTGCAGGGCGACTTCAACGGAAGTTGTATCCTTGCTGCGCGAGAAGAAGATTGGCTGCTTGTGCAGAGCTTCTTTGTTGGTATTGAGAAACTCCACGAAGGAGCTTATGCCACCTTCGTAGCAGAAGTCATTCTCCTTGTCCGTTCTCTCGTCTTTAATCGTGATCCTCAGGCCGCGATTGAGAAAAGCCAGCTCCCGCAGCCGGGAGGAGAGTGTGTCAAAATTGAATTCGGTCTCCTCGAAGATGGTCCCGTCTGGCTTGAAGGTGACTGTGGTGCCGGTGTGTTCGGAGTGTCCGCGAACCTTTACGTCCGAAGCCACATTGCCGTGCTCATATCGCTGCCAGTAGACCCGACCGTTCCTGGAGACCTCCACCTCCATCCACTCGGAAAGAGCATTGACCACTGATACGCCCACGCCATGCAGACCCCCTGAGACGCTGTAGGACTCATGGTCGAACTTGCCGCCCGCATGCAGGACGGTCATGACGATCTCGAGAGCCGGACGGTTGAACTGGGGATGATTATCCACGGGAATTCCGCGACCATCATCAGCAACAGAGACGCTGCCGTCTGGGTGGATGATCACATTTATCTCTTTGGCGTAACCTCCCAGAGCCTCATCCACGCTGTTGTCCACGACCTCGTAGACCAGATGGTGCAGCCCCAGGATGTCTGTGCTGCCTATGTACATTGAAGGCCTGCGCCTGACTGCCTCAAGGCCTTCAAGAACCTGAATTTGGCTCGCATCGTAGCTCGTTGCTTTGCTCAAAACTGATTAAGCCTCCTGAATAATTAGGACTGTAACTAAATAGCCTGAGACGATATAAGCTTTTCCCTAAAATATATCTTAGAATTTATCTAAACATTAATTGCAATGCCCCATATGGAATGGTTGGGATGGATCTGGGGATCTACTCGTCTTCTTGCCGGGAAGCGACCCGCCGTTTCAAAGCCGAAACCCTTCAAAAAATAATAGACAAGTAGTTTCCCAAGATTCAAAAAGGCATTTTAAGCCAAGGTCCGGATTCGAACCGGAGTGGTAATGCTCTGCAGGCATTTGCGTAGCCGCTCCGCCACCTTGGCAAGCCGTGTTGGCGTCCGGTAACATTGTCGATCTGATTTAAACCTTTATCGGTTGAGCGCATCATTTGGGCGGCAATCCTGGCAGAAAGCCTAATGCCATAAACATCAGAAATGTTATATTGTTGCAGGGGCAAACCAATTAGAAAAAATGGCGATCATTCTCGGTCGATAGGATCGGACTGCTGGAGTTAATATATGAAAGAAAGTAGTAATGTTGCATCTATGGCGGTGTTGATTTCTGCAATTTTTTTTTCGTTGATCACAATTGCTCTGTGCGCACCAGATGATAATGGAACAGACCGGTGGAAAGGCCAGGAAGCAGACCTGCTGCTCCTCAACGGCACAATTTATACCGTAGACAAGAAGGTCGATTGGGATAAACAGCCTGAGCAGGCCCTGGCCATATCCAGCAATAAGATCGCCTACGTGGGAAACGATTCCGGCGCCCTGGGCCTCATCGGACGGAAGACCCGAATAGTTGATCTCGCTGGCAAGATGGTTCTGCCCGGATTCATTGAGTCGCACGCCCATCCGAGTGGCGCAGCTCTTCTCCTTGCTGGAGTGAGCCTGTTTAATGCCACAACCGGCGAGGGCTACCAGAAGCTGATAAAAGAATACGCGCAGGATCATCCCAACGCCAGCGTCATCCGCGGCTTCGGCTGGAACCATCCTGCTTTCGGCGCGAAAGGGCCGGGAAAGGAACTGCTCGATTCGATAGTGTCAGATAGGCCGGTGGCCCTTTTCGCACTGGATGGCCATTCCCTCTGGGTCAACTCCAAAGCTCTTGAGATGGCGGAGATCACCAACAAGACCCCGGACCCGGCAGGCGGCATAATTGAGCGCGACTTTTTGGGCGACCCCTCCGGAACCCTGAGAGAGACATCTGCCGCATCTCTGGTCTTAACCAGGCTTCCGCCCATAAGCGAGAATGAGACTAAGCAGGGCATGATGAGGATACTCGATCTCGCCAAGGGACTGGGAATTACCACCATCCAGGATGCGGGCGTCTTCAGCGAGGGCATATTGAAGTCATACTCCGCTCTGGAGAATGAGGGAAAGCTCGATGTGCGAATAAAGGGGGAGCAGGTATGCGATCCCGGACTAGGGCCCAAGCAGGTCCCATCTCTGATCTCCGAGAGAGAGAACTATTCTTCGGGCCTTGTGCAGATGAAGACGGCAAAGCTGCTGCTGGACGGGGTGGTCGAGGGCCATACCGCCTGGCTACTGGAGCCTTATGCAGACCGGCCAAATTTCAGGTCGTCGCCCATCTGGGGCCTGGAGGCATTCAATGGAACCATTGCCGCTCTGGATAAAGCCGGATTTCAGATTGAGGTTCATGCCATTGGCGACGGAGCTGTCCGAATGGCCCTTAATGCCTACCAGAGGGCCCAGAAGGAAAACGGCAAGAGGGACTCAAGGCATAAGATTGCCCATGTAGTAGTAGTATCGGCCGCAGACCTGCCGCGCTTTGGCGCTCTGGGAGTCATACCGGTGCCCTCTCCTAACTGGTTCTACTATGACGCCACCTTTGAGCAGAATAATCTCGCTTACCTAGGACACGAGAGGGCAGAGCACATGATGCCCATGAAGAGCCTCATCGAGAATGGAGCGACCGTTGCCATCGGAACCGATTTCCCGGCCTGTGGAGACCTGCCCACCTTCAATCCCCTCGATGAGATCAGGACTGGGGTGACCAGACTGCCGCTGCCCGAGGACAGCAATATCACCAAGCCCTACTGGCCTGAGGAGAGGGTCGACCTCAAGACGATGATCGAATGCGCCACGATCAGAGGGGCATATGCCTGCTTCATGGAAAACGAGACCGGATCGCTGGAAGAGGGCAAGCTGGCGGACTTGATTGTGATCGACAGAGACCTGTTCCGGATGTCGGCTGAGGAGATCAACAAAGCGGAGGTGTCGACCACGATACTGGAGGGCAGAGAGGTCTTTGGAGCCTTCGGAGAGAATGATACTGTCTCACTTGCAAACTCACTGGAGGCGGACGGGCTGGATGGGCTGTCAAAGGCCTATTATGACCTGTTCAAGGATGTGGCCAGGGAAGACATCGCCCAGGCAAACGGCCTGCTGGAAGTGCTGGCGAGAGGTGGCTGAAGGGCTGTCTGGGAGGAGAATAGGTTCGCAAGGAACATTTTATATGGTTAGCCCGCCTTTCCCGTGCCTGAATTATTATGGTCCTGGAAAACTTAGGCGGGTCGCTGCGCAATGCCCTGAAGAAGATTGCGTCGGCGAATAGGATAGACAAGGCCCTGGTGGA
>DAONES010000169.1:0-1241 GCA_035403205.1 Methanothrix sp.
AAGACATCATGGAACAGCAAGGAATGCATGCCAACGATTGCAGAAACCGCTTACGTGGATGATTCCGCAGTAATCATTGGCGACGTGCGCATCGGCAAAGAGGTTTATGTGGGCCCGGTCGTATCCCTGCGAGCAGACGAGGCCAATCCCATAATCATTGGTGAGAAGTGCAACATCCAGGATGGAGTGATCTTCCACGGCCTCATGGGCAGCTCCATTAACCTGGGACGGAAGATCTCCATCGCCCATGGTGCCGTAATTCACGGGCCGATGAAGATCGGGGATGAGAGCTTTGTGGGATTCAACTCCGTGGTTCATGCCTCGACTCTGGGCAAAAAATGCTTTGTAGGCCATGCAGCTGCAGTTATTGGTGTTACGCTTGCAGACGGCAAGTTCGTGCCGCACGGCGCGCTGGTCGACACCCAGGAGAAGGCCGATGTACTGGGACCGGTTCCCGAGAGCCTCAAGCACTTCAATGAGGAGGTGGTCGAGGTCAACTCCGAGTTTGCCAGAAGCTACAGGATCAGAGAGAAATCCTGCGTGGGCGACTGAGGCAACTGCGAGCCCGGAAATCGACCCGAAATCATAGCCAATTTCCCGTCAGCCCCTTTTTTCCGGACCCATCGGACAAGAAATATATACACCCCTGGCCCTAAGCCCCAGTTTAGCTTTAGGTGATTGATAATGGCAAAGATCAAAGCTGGCGTCTTAGGTGCCACCGGTGCCGTGGGGCAGCGCTTCATTGAAGGACTGAAGAACCATCCCTGGTTTGAGCTGACCAGCCTCGCCGCTTCGGAAAGAAGCGCGGGCAAGAAGTACAAGGATGCTGCCAAGTGGCGCCTGGAGAGCGAACTTCCCGATGATATCGCGGAGATGACCGTGGTCAATGTCGATCCGCGAGAGGTCGATGCGGATATCGTCTTTTCCGCGCTGCCCGCGTCAGATGCTCTTACGGTTGAGCCTGCCTTCGCCGCCGCAGGCTGCGCCGTGGCCAGCAACACCAGCTCATACCGCATGGTGGAAGATGTGCCGCTGCTCATACCGGAGTGCAATCATGAGCACCTGGATATCATCAAGATTCAGCGCGAGAAGAGAGGATGGGACGGATACCTCACCACCAATCCCAACTGCACAACGGTCATGTTCACCCTGCCACTCAAGCCGCTCATGAAGTTCGGCATAGAGACAGTTCATGTGGCCTCCATGCAGGCGGTCTCCGGAGCCGGGTACGAGGGCGTGCC
>DAONES010000169.1:1341-3832 GCA_035403205.1 Methanothrix sp.
ATTGCAGAGAGCGGCATCTCGCGAGTCAGCATCAGCCTGGATGGCGCTTCGCCGGAAAGGCATGATGCCTCCCGCGGAAAGGGAAGCTTTCAGGCGGCCATGCAGGGGATAGAGAATCTTCGCGGCAAGGTCGACTTTCAGATCAATAACACCCTCACCAACAAGAATGAATCAGAGGTGTCTGAGGTCTTCGATCTGGCTCAGAGGGTGGGGGCCTGTGCTCTGCACTTCTTCTTCCTGGTGGCTACCGGCCGGGGAAGGGAAGCGGACCTCATATCTCCGGAGCGTCAGGAGCAGCTTTTGCGGGATATAGATCGTGCGCGAGTGGCGCGGCCTCTGGAGGTGCAGGTCACATGTGCGCCCCAGTATGCCCGCATAAAAAAGCCGGAAAGAGGCCGCGCAGGCGGCTGCCTGGCTGGAAAGAACTTCGTCTTTGTCTCCCGAAAGGGCGATGTCTATCCATGCGGCTATTTTCCTCTGCGAGCGGGAAACATCAGGGAGAAGAATTTTATAGAGATATGGGAGAATGCACCTGAGCTTATGGCACTGAGAGAGAGAAAACTCAAGGGCAAATGCGGGCGGTGCAGCTATTCTGCGGTCTGCGGTGGATGCCGGGCTCGGGCCTACGCAAAGGCCGGCGATTTCCTGGCTGAGGACCCTGCTTGCATCCTGGAAGTGTAGACATGGATGAGATAGATTTAGAACTGCTCTCTGCCGTGCAGGACGGCTTTCCCATAACATCCAGGCCTTTCCGGGATTTGGGGGAGGCAACGGGACTTGATGAGGAAGAGGTGATGATGCGGATGGCCGGCCTACAGAGGGAAGGGCTGGTGCGCAGAATCGGCCCGATTCTCGATCTGCACAAAATGGGCCGGAGCGGAATGCTGGCAGCCCTCAAGGTATCACGTGGCGAGGCAGACGGCGCTGCTCAAATCATCAACGAGTACCAGGAGGTCTCGCATAACTACCTGCGGCCCGATGAGAGCGGCTACAATCTCTGGTTTACCGTCTCTGCCACCGAAGAGCGGATCCAGGAGATATTGCAGGAGATCAGAGAGAAGACTGGCAGGAAGATGCTGGTGCTGCCCACTCTGCGCATCTTCAAGATCGGGGTCAAGTTCGACATAATCTGATAATTTGATAATTAGATATACCTGGAAGAACATCGATTGCATCGAACCTTGCCCTGGCGTGCCTGGCGAGGCGGCAAATCAAGGAGAGGATATATCACGGCTAAACCAATTCTGATGGACTTTTATGCGGACTGGTGCGGGCCATGCAGGTTGCAGGCCCCCATTTTCGAGGAACTGGCCAGAGACTACAGCGATAAGGCTGAATTTAAGAAGATCAATGTGGACAAAGAGGGTGACCTGGCGATCGAGAAGGGCATCATGGTCGTTCCCACCATCGTATTGGAGAAAGACGGCCAGGAGATACAGAGGTGGATGGGCGTCACCGCCAAGGAAGAGCTGATAAAAGCCGTCAACATGGCCCAGGATTGAGAGAAGAGACGAGAAGAAAAGCAGGTCGCGGCGCACAGGAAATGGTGGCAGAAATAAATGGAAGACTATGAGTTGGAGGCGGTGCGAAGGATCAACAGCCGGGGGGGGATCGCGCCTCATCTCTCTTTGCGCTTTGGCTCTCACCTCTTTTCTATCGATACCAGCCGCGCACCAAAAGGCAGTTTTCAGCCCGATGCCTATCTCATAACCCATGCCCATAGCGATCATTACGGAAAATCGGCCATGAACTCCCTGCAGGCAGTGGCATCAGTGGAGACGGCTCGTGCCTTGGAGATTCGCTACGATCGGGAGTACAAAGGCCGCACCTTCAAAGTGGGGCAGAGCATCGTCATCGATGATGTAGAAGTGAACACCCATGCCACAGGCCATACCATCGGCTCGGCAGCCTTCTCCTGGCAGACGGAGACAGGAGAGAAGGTTCTGGTGACCGGGGATGTCAAAGACTACCGGCATCTGCCAAAATGCGATTTTCTGGTGACGGAGGCCAACTACGGCGATCCCTACGATCCGTCCTGCATCTTTGAGGACGACCTGGCCGGGTTTTCCGAAGCTCTGGAGGACGGGGCGAGCTTTGGTGCCTATGCCTTCGGCAAAGCCCAGAGGGCGGTGGCTCTCATGAGGGCCATGGGCTACAAAGATGAGATCGGCATGGATGAAAAGAGCCTGGTCCTGACCCGAGAGCTGATGGGTGACGCCGCCGGGCCGCTCACCGAGGTTCATGGCGGAATATCCAATGTGGTAACCCCCTGGAATCTGCACCAGGTGCACTGCCGCAGCAAATACTTTCTCACCGGGAGAAGGGATACGTCTTATCCCACCATTCAGCTTTCTGATCACCTGGATTTTCGCGGCCTAATGAGGATGATCGAGCATGTCTCTCCCAGAGAGGTGTTGGTCTACCATCCGGAAGGGATGAGAGCGAGCCTTCTGGCGCACCATCTGCAGGACTGCGGCCTGGAGACGACATC
>DAONES010000170.1:0-3827 GCA_035403205.1 Methanothrix sp.
TGGTGGCCGTGAATATCATGAAAACCCTCTACACCTCTCCCTGACCAGTAAATGAAGGCAAAGGTGAGAATTACCACCAATCCGAAGAAGAGCGCATACTGGGGACGCACGCCATAGCCGCAGGTCAGCCAGGCAACAATGTCAAGGAACTTGGAGAAGCCCAGAGGCTTATTGCCCTGATTCAGATAACGAAGCTCGTAGTAGCACTCGTTGGCATCGCTGCCCTGGCCGAGATCCTTGTAATTCTTGATCAAAGAGAGGTAAGCAGCGCTATCGAAGTTGATTATATCCCTGATCTGGCTCCAGCTCACCATCAGTCTATTGATGTCCGCTTTTGCCAGATAGAGACGGGTCTCCTTTCCGAAGGTCGCACCGTCAAATACCATTCTGGTGATCTTCGTATTATTCATCTGCAAGTTGCCATCAAAAGCGGCATTTGACATATCGGCAGGGGAAAGAAACTGCACGCTATCAAAATCCGCATCCTTGGAAAAAACGGTGTCGTTAAAGAACGCCGGACCCTCGAAATTGGTATTTGAGAAGATGGCAATATTGTTGAAAAACACCTGGTAAAAGAGGGAATCCGCAATAAAACGGGACCGCCCGAAATTCGCCGGTCCGAGAAACTGCGTCTGGAGAAATCCCGCGCCATCTGAGTACTTAGTAGCATGGAAATCAGCAATTTTCTCCAGCCGGGCATTGGAGAAAGCGCAGTAGGTATTGAACTGGCTGCCATAGAAATAGGCATCTCCAATGCAGCGAACGGTTTCAAAGTTAGCATAAGCGCCATCGAACATAGAGAAAGGAAACTGAGCATTTTTCATGAAAGTCGCATTATAAAATGTAGCAAATTTATTAAACCAGACGCTTTCATAGTCCGCCGTATCATTATAGTATGCGAAATCAAAAGTCCCCCCATCCTCAAAGCGAGACATATTGAAGACCGCTCCTCCCATGAAACGAGTGGCATTGAAATTCGCTGCCGTCATGAATTTCGTTTCATTGAAGATGGCATTCTTTTGGAAAGTGGTGTTCTCAAAATCCACTTCTGCATTGAACACCGTTCCTCTGCAACTTACATTATCTCTGAATATCGAATTGGTTATCTTAACAGAATTGATTTGATTTTTTTCTAAATTGAAATCGCCGCTGATGATTGCTCGATCAAGAACAATAGGACTGTCATTTCCTTCCGCCAGGACATCCTGGGCCGATACTCCCGTCATCCGGATGGATTCAGATAAGGGCAAATCATCGCTCGAGACTGCCCCTTTCGCGAATGCAACCAGAATTATCGCCAGCAGGCATATCCTCAGGATCATTGCTTCACTCAATCCCAAAGCCGCCCTCATAGTATCTAAACGTTTCCTTATTTCAGAAATTGCGGACTTCAGAGAGCCAGCCGGGCTTGCTGAGGCACAACGACGCTGCCCAAGACCTTCAGCCGATAGTCCTGCTGCAATGTAGACTTGAGCTTGCCTGTGTAAACGCTGAGCGTGATCTCCTTGGTCCTGCCATATCGGCCTTTGCTGATCACAATCGTATGCAATATGCCCAGCATGTCCAACTCTGCGATGAGATCGGTAATCCTTCGATGAGTCAGAAAATCGGTTTCAACCAGAGGACAAAGCTGCTTGTACATGTTGTAAACTGCACTGGTAGTGATGTTTCTCGTGCCCTGTTCTTCCAGCAGAATAATGCTGTAGAGAACAAGCTTAGACTGAGTGGGCAGAGTCTTGATGACCTCTTCAACCCTGTCCTGCTCAATTTTTTCTCTGGCAGAACGCACATGGTCCTCGGAGACAACTGCTGAGCGGGCTCTTTCTGCAAGCTCTCCGGATATGCGCAACAGATCAAGAGCCTTGCGGGCATCACCATGCTCTTGCGCCGCAAAAGCCGCACATAGCGGTATAACGCCCTCCTGAAGAACTCCCGGACTGAAAGAGAGCCTGGCCCTCTGCTCCAGAATATCTCTTATCTGCTCGGCATTGTAGGGCGGAAATATGATCTCATCTTCACCCAGAGAACTCTTTACCCTGGGATCAAGAAACTCCGTGAACTTCAGGTCGTTGGATATACCTATGATGCTCACCCTGGAGCGGAGGAGATCCGAGTTGATGCGTGAGAGGTTGTAGAGAACGTCATCTCCTTTTTTGACCAGTTTGTCGACTTCGTCTAGCATTATCACTACTACTTGCTTTGCTTCATCTACGGCATTTCGAAACTCAGCATAAACCTGATCCGTAGGCCAGCCGGTCATTGGGATGTCTTTATCAAAGTGCCTTGCCAGGTGAGCCAGAACCCGGTATTGGGTATCGACTACTTCACAGTTGATGTAGATTACAGTGCACTTCATCTCCCCAAAACCTGCTTCTTCCAGCTCTTTTCCCACGTACTTGGCAACTGCTGTCTTGCCAGTACCGGTTTTTCCATAGATTAGAACATTGGAGGGGGTTTCTCCTCTTAATGCAGGTACCAAAACTGACGCCAGGCCGTTGATCTCATTACCTCTATGAGGCAGCTGCGTAGGCGTATAGGTTGGGCGCAGGACATCTCTGGACTGGAATATGCCTCCCTGCGCCAATAAATCAGCAAATAACCCTTTCGAAATAGATACCAAGATAATTCCCCTCTAACAATTTTTCTTGGACTCTGGGAGATATTAAGAGTTATGGTGAACACCCCCGTGTTTCCAATGGAAGCTTAACCGCCGCACCCCATGGTTTCCAGTGGAATGCAAATAAAAAACGGCTAAATTACATGATTGAAAATAAAATAAAAAATGCCTGTTGTAAGGTTGCTTTTACTGATATATAAGCTTAATTGGTAAATCAGCAATATATATTAGTGTTATTATATGTAACTCACTCCACTTTTCCCGAAAAATGAGCTCAGGATCATGCAAAATCGAAAATAATGGGCCATTTGAGGCAAGATGCTGATAGATAATGCGTCGCGACGGGAGCAATCATCTGAAAGATGCAGCTTTTATCCAGCCAGCAAGAGAAGGACCGAGACAGCGCAAAACGCAGCAATCGAACATCCAGGGGAAAAAGGCTTTTGATTCGCTGTAGAAGGCGTCCTAGATGCGTGTAAGTTTAGGTTCCAGTGGAAATCATACGGTCTCTCTTGGTTTGCGACCAACTTGATGAATTATGTCTGGAATAGACGACATCGATTCGAGAATGCAAATCGAAGTCAAACAGATTCAGCCGCGCGAGGTCTTTAAGACTAAAATCCTAAAACGAGAACTATGGGCTCAGACCTTTGACTATTGCACCATACAGAGATGCGGAGGTGCAGGTCAAGAGCAGGTCGGAGCACATGAGCATTCTTATTGAAAGCTTATTGAGGCATCCTTATTGAGAGTTCTGCAGATATGATGGTCTCAAGCTACAGGTATGGTTTCGAGCTGGCTGGCAACATTCCAGATTAGAGTTCTTGTATGAAGTGGAATATTGGGATCATTGCTTATCTCGTCAAGTATGGAGATGGCAGATGCCGCTTTGATTGCTTCGCTGGTATTCTCGCTCATAAGGATAGATTTGACGTTCTCTGCGGAGCGCCTGATGTTTCTAGGTACTGCATCATCGCTCATAATACGTTCTAGCACCTCGACGCATTGCTTAAGGACATTTTCAGCCGTCATAGAATCACCCACCCATGTTTCTGGTAAAAAGGTCAATGATGATATTCGCCTTGGTCAGTTAGATTCAGATGATATAGTCGTTGTATTTAAACGTATGTGGCACATAGGTTCAAGGCATGCAAGAGGATGAGGTTCTCAGCAAGATAACCAGGCTTCTGGAGAAGGGTTGCACCATGCT
>DAONES010000171.1:0-3806 GCA_035403205.1 Methanothrix sp.
GCAACCTCATCTATGATGCTCTTCTCTCCCGGGACTATCCGGTATTGCAGGGATCTTTTCTGATCATCACCCTCATGGTGGTCTCCGCCAATCTGCTGGCTGACATCCTCTACAGCCGACTCGATCCGAGGGTGAAATGGAATTGATGCAGAATTCTGCGCTCTGCGCTTCTCCAGAGGCCGTGCTTGGGAGCGAACAATGCCCGGACGACAGCGGGAGAGGAACTGGAAATATGGAATGCTGCAAAAAAGAGGGCTGTGGGATAGAGTGCTGCAATATGGAAGGCAGAAGGACAAAACGCATCCTGATGGCCCTGTGCTCGGCAGGCAGCGATCTTCGAGCTCAGAAGATCAGCCTGGTGGGACTGCTGTTATTTTTATCCTTTGTTCTTATGGCGGTCTTCTCTCTGCAGCTGGCTCCCTACGATCCCTGGATCAGATTTGAGCCCTACCTTCTTCCGGGAGGCGAGCACATTCTGGGCACAAACGACCTGGGAAATGACATACTCTCCGAACTGATCTACGGAACCAGGGTCTCGCTCATCGTTGGCTTTGCCGCCGCCCTTTTGGCGACAATTACCGGCACAATCGTGGGCCTTCTGGCAGGATACTATAGGGGCATGACTGACGAGATCCTCATGGGGATAACTGATATCTTTCTCATGATTCCCCAGATCCCTCTGATAATCGTAATCGCCTCATTCCTGAGGCCCAGCTTCTGGCTCGTCGCCATCCTCATGGGAGCGTTGTGGTGGACCTCAACGGCAAGAGTGGTCCGCAGCAAAACTCTGCAGGTAAGGGAGAACGGCTTCGTGCAGGCCGCCAGAGCATTGGGCTTCTCGGATTTTCATATCATATTCACCGATGTGCTGCCCAACACCATCCATGTGATTGCCCCCAAATTTCTCCTCTCCATAGCCTCGGCCATGATTGCAGAAGCCTCCATATCTTTTCTCGGTTTGGGCGATCCCACCATGAAGAGCTGGGGTACGATGATCAACTTCGCCTTCACCAGAGGTGGCTTCATAAACGGCTACTGGTGGTGGTACCTGACGCCAGGCCTTTGCATTACCCTCTTTGTCCTCTGCGTGGTTCTCATGGGATTTGCATGGGAAGAGCAGGAGCAGGAGTACAGGAGGCTGGAATGAGCGCAATTCTGGCCGATGCAGCCCCCATTTTGCAGATTGAGGATCTATCCGTGTCCTTTGATACAGCCGCCGGCCAGGTTAAAGCTGCCGAGAACGTCTCATTCGTGCTGCACAGGGGCGAGACGCTGGCCCTTGTGGGCGAAACCGGCTGCGGCAAATCGGTGGTGGCAAGCAGCATAATGCAGCTATTGCCAGGTAATGCCCACATCCAAGGCCGAGCAGTCTACGCAGGAAGAGACCTTCTTGGCCTGGATGAAAGGGAGATGTCGAGGATAAGGGGAAGCGAGATTGCCATTGTATTTCAAAATCCGTCTCTGGCCTTAAACCCCATCATCCGGGTGGGAGATCAGGTCGCAGAGATGCTGCGCGTCCGAAAAGGCGCCGCCGCGGTCGAGGCCATGCAAAAGGCCCGAGATATGCTCAGCGGACTGGGCCTGCAGGGCGAAAAAAAGATGAGAATGTACCCATTTCAGTTCTCCGGTGGCATGAACCAGAGGGTGATGATCGCCGCCTCCATGATTCTCTCCCCCAGAATTATTATAGCCGACGAGCCCAGCAAGGGGCTTGACGGAGCACTGGCAAAAGAGGTAATGGCAGAGATGGCAAGAATCAAGAATCAATCGGGGGCATCCCTTCTGCTCATCACTCATGATCTCAATCTTGCCAGAGATATTTCGGACAGGATGGCAGTGATGTACTGCGGCGAGATCGTTGAGATTGGCAGATCCGAGGAGATCTTCAATAAGCCTCTGCACCCCTATACTGCCGCTCTTTTGGACTGTCTTCCTGAGAGGGGCTTTCAGCCCATACCGGGATCTTCGCCCTCCATGATAAATCCGCCTTCCGGATGCAAGTTTCTTCCCCGCTGCCCCAAAGGCTCTGAGCGGTGCAACAGAATGCCGGGGATGGCTACTGTCGAAGGCATGAGCACAGCTTTCGGGAGCAGCGAGAGCATCGGCCGGGAGGTGAGATGCTGGCTATACTAAAGGCAGAGGATGTGAGTCTCGTCTACGAATCTGGCCTGATCTTCAAGAAGAGGCATGAGGCTTTAAAGGGCATATCTCTGCAATTGCAGCCGGGAAAGACGGTGGGATTGATGGGGCCCTCGGGCTCTGGCAAGACCACACTGGGAAAGATCCTCGCCGGAATAGAGCGGCCAACGTCGGGCAGGATCTTTTTTGCCGGAAGGGAGCTGGGAACGATGAATAAAAGTGAAACCACCGCATTCAGGAAGGCGGTGCAGATGGTCTTTCAGGATCCGGAAGGGTCCCTGAATCCAAAAAAGAGCATTGAGCAGTCTATTTCCGAGGTCCTGGCCATGCTCAAAATTCCTCGCGGAAGGTGGCAGGATGTGACCGGCGGGATGCTGGAGAAGGTGGGTCTGTCTGAGGAGCTGCTCTGCCGCTATCCCGGTCAAATCTCGGGCGGACAATGCCAGAGAGTGGCTCTGGGCAGAGTGCTCCTCCTCCAGCCGAAGGTGATAATACTGGACGAGCCCACATCAGCGCTCGATATCTCTGTGCAGGCTCAGATTCTCAACCTGCTCAAAGAGCTGCAAAGAGATCTGGGACTCGCTTATCTGCTCATCTCTCATCAGAGCAATGTGATCAGGTTCATGGCCCAAGAGACGATAGTCCTTGAAGGCGGAATGATCTCTGAGCAAAGCTCGACATACAGCCATTCATCGCCGGGCAATAAGCCCCAAAATATAGCATGACAGAGGCTTTTGATATCAATAAAATGCCGCATGTGATATGCACTCACATAAGTTTTGCGTAAGAATCTCCAATAATTATTACTTGGTGTGATCAAAGATAGCTATTTATAATTGGATGGCATTTTGATCTGCGGTGAAATTATGCACATTCCGGATGGCTATTTAGGGCCATACACTTATATCGCACTGTGGATCATAATGATCCCCATCTGGTATTATGCGGGAAGGAAGCTCAGCACTGAGCTGAGGTCCAGGCAGGTTCCCCTGCTGGCGCTGGCAGCAGCGTTCTCTTTTGTCATTATGATGTTCAATGTCCCAATACCCGGCGGCAGCACCGGCCATGCCGTAGGCGCCGCCATCATCGGCATTGTTCTGGGACCCTGGGCGGCTGTGATTGCCATATCCGTCGCCCTCGTATTGCAGGCACTGATGTTCGGCGATGGCGGCATCACTGCTATCGCAGCCAATTGCTTTAATATGGCAGTTGTGATGCCTTTTGTGGCCTATTATGTTTACAAGCTCATCAGCGCAGGCACAGAAGTTACCTCTTCGAGAAGAGTCATTGCCGCGGCCATTGCCGGCTATGTCTCTCTGGTGATAGCAGCAGCTTTTACCGGCTTTGAATTCGGCATTCAGCCCATATTGCATCACACTGCCGAGGGAGTGCCGCTCTACATGCCCTACTCGCTATCCGTGACGGTTCCCGCCATGGTGTTGGAGCATGCCTTCGGATTCGGCATCCTTGAGGCGCTCATCACGGCGCTGATCTTTGCCTACATCCAGAGAACGGATACCACTCTGCTCTACGGAGAAAAATCGGCAGCAAAGAAGATGAAAAAGAAGAACACAAGCACAGCGTGAGGTAAGACCCATGGATAAGATAATAAAAAACTTTGCTATCGGCCTGGTTGCGCTGATTATTCTGGCGCCTTTGGGGCTTTT
>DAONES010000172.1:0-3797 GCA_035403205.1 Methanothrix sp.
ATCCATAATTCGATCGATATTGTTCATGATTAATGTCCTATATAGATTTATTGATTGAAACAGTGCCTGATAAATTTGAATTAATCCTAATTGATTTTTGCAGCCTTCTTCCCAGAGCAAAATCTGCTAAAACGGGTAATAAAACGCCTTATTTTCTCATAGGACATACGCTGCTCTTTTTATAGGGAAAAGCATTCATCCGCTGCCAGATCTTTTCGACGGGCTCCTCGAAGATGCTCCCCCAGGACTGTGGGTAGCAGGAACATGGATAAACCTGTCCAGAAGGCGTAATGTGCATCCAACTTGTGGCGGCAAAGCATCCAAAGCGCCTGTAGGCCTCAGGAACGGAGAATATGCGGATCTCTCCGCTTTCTCCTGTCTTTTTCACAAATTCGTCGAGAAGGGCGTGATCTTCTGGCAGAAGGGCGGTATTCTGCCGCTCGGACCAGCGGCCAGTTGATACCACCTCAAAGAAGGTGATCTCATGCACGCCCTTGCTCCGCGCCAGGTCATAGAACAATTGCAGC
This sequence comes from Methanothrix sp., assembly GCA_035403205.1. Taxonomy (GTDB): domain Archaea; phylum Halobacteriota; class Methanosarcinia; order Methanotrichales; family Methanotrichaceae; genus Methanothrix. Next base: position 528 of record DAONES010000172.1, read on the forward strand.
TCTTGCATATTTTCCCGGCGCAGGACCACATAGAGATCCACAAGAAGTCCGGCGGCAAGGGCATTTTCTATGGCCTGCATCGCATCGTCAAATACTCCTTCCCTGCCGCGCATGCTGTCATGCTCAGATCGAATCGGACTGTCCAGGCTGACGTTGACTGCATAGAGGCCTGCTTCCTTCAGCCTGCGGGCCAGCGAGGCCGTAAATCCCGCCCCGGAGGTGAAGATGGTGGAGATGGCCCGGTCGTCTACTGCCGCCACCAGCTCAGGCAGCTCCCGATACAGGGTGGGCTCACCTCCATCGAATATGATCAGAGTGGTTCCCATCTCCAGAATCTGGCCGATGAGATCCTTGACCGTTTGAGGCGCGAGAAGGAGTTTGTTTCCGGAATTGGGCAGAGCACAGTGGGAGCAGCGGTTGGGGCACTCCTCGGTTATGGAAATGGTAACCTGATCTGGAGTGCGCCTGCCCAGCACGGCCTGCATTCTGCTCTCCGCCATCCTGGAGAAGGCCCGGCTGGGGATGGGCGGGATCCAGGTGGAGAGGCACAGCTCCTCCCGGTCTGCGCAGGCGGCAATCTGGCCGTCAAACATCTGAAGAGCGTCCTGGATGAGAGGCAGATGGACCAGTGGGCCGCTGGCATAAACCTTCACCCTTGCCGCCCCCGTCAGGTCCTTCGATACTCTGGCCTCGGCCTTGAGAAACAGGCTGTCGTAGAGTGGGTATGTTCTCTCAGCTTTCCCCCCGTCCTGACTCATCGATAAACATCCTTGGGTTCAAAGACCTTCTCGCCCACGATCTTACCGTCCAGGGTTCGGTAGAAACACGATCGGTAGCCAGTATGGCAGGCTCCGCCCTCCTGCTCGATCAGCAGCAAGATGGCATCCTCGTCGCAATCGATTCTTATCTCCAGGACCCGCTGATAATGCCCGGAGGATTCGCCCTTCAGCCAGAGCTTCTTTCGCGAACGGGACCAGTAATGGGCTTTGCCGGTTTCGCGGGTCTTGGCCAGCGCCTCATCATTCATGTAGGCCAGCATGAGAACCTCTCCGGTTCTGGCGTCCTGGGCGACCGCCGGTATCAACCTGTCTGTCATCGGGGAATAATAGTGATATAACCTATAAGGTCCTTGCTACATCGATGAAATGCATCACCTGCAAAGGCCGCGGGCTGTGCGGGCGGCCTGTTTGCCCCATACTGCGCCGCCTGGAGGAGACGGCTGCTCTACCCCGCATCGGCCTGCGCCTGGAGGGGCTGTCCCCGCCAGAGGTCTTCGTGGGCAGACACGGCTATCCGCGGGTTAAAGCCGGCCCGATGCTTCCCGCAAATGGCAGCCTCGACGGACCGGTACAGCCGCCCAGTCTCTCCAGGGACGTCGGCGAGATAATAGCCGCCCGCTCGGCAATGGTCCGCTCCGAGAGCAAGATCGCGATAAAGGATGCGCAGGCACCGGGAAGGATGCTGGAGGCCATCCAGCAGATCGCCCTCTCTTCTGCCCCAGTGGGAACAGAGGTTACCTTTTGCCGGCCACCCCAGGGCAATCTGCAGTTCGACGGAGTGCTCTCCCCCTCCGGTCCGTCCGGCGAGATATCGGGGATGCAGATCACCACCAATCCGCTCATTCCCAGGAAGGTTGACCAGATCGCCGAGGACAGAGATGCAGTTGCCGCTGCTGCGGTGGGCGAGCTTTATGCCAGTGGAATCGGGACAGACCACATTTCTCGCATGCTCTCCCTGGGACTGTTGGGCAGGAAGAGGCGGCTGGTGCCCACCCGCTGGTCGATCACCGCTTCCGATGATATGATTGGAAAGCGTCTTAAGGAGATGGTCATGGACTGCGTCCCGCTCAACGGCTACTACCTTTTCTCAGGCGAGGGCCTGGGAAACCACTTCGAGGTCCTGCTTTTGCCGCAGTCCTTCCGCTTCGAGCTGGTGGAGATCTGGATGGCTCGATCCGTCTGGGCGGAAGAGGGGTTCATCGGCTCAGACGGAGAGGACGCCCGGCCCCGCAGGGGATACAGTCATCTTGCTGGCGGCTACTACGCAGCGCGCCTGGCCGTCCTGGAGCACCTTGCCAGGCGGGGCAGGCAGGCGGGAGTGCTGGCGGTGCGAGAGATCTCTGAGAGCTACTGGGCACCCCTTGGCGTATGGGTGGTGCGGGAAGCGGCCAGAGCGGCCATGAACTCACCGCCGGTGCGCTATTCCAGCCTGGCTGAGGCCCTGGCGGAGATGGAAACGAGGATCAGAACTCCTGCTGGTCAGTGGCGCAAACAGGCAAAGCTCCTGGCGTCCCCAGTGCAGAGGAGTCTGCTGGAGTTCTGATCCGGCCCGCAGTTCCGCATTCACCCGATCCTGTCAGGCAGTCGATTTTTCCGATGTAGACGGACAATACGGAAGATACCCTGGGGAAAGGAAAAAGGATAAAAAAAGAGGTGGTGCTCCTGAGGAGGCTGGCGCCTCATTATTTTCGTTCGGATTCAGACGGGCCGCTCTTGCCTTTACCATCCCCAGCTGTACCAGTAATGGTATGTGAACGGACCGTAGAAGTTGGCGTTCCACCAGGGGTCGAAGTAATTATAGTAATAGTATGAAGGGGTGTACCAGTGATAGGTTGCAGGTCCCCACGATCCAGGATGATGCGCATAATGTCCGTCGTGATTCGGAAACGCCGATGCATTGCTCATGAAACAGAGCAGGCCAATGGCCAGGATGGCCAATGCCAGTTTGATCTTGCTCATTTTAGTCCTCCTATTCAGTTTCTTACATGGCAATACTATCCTTACGCATTTATCAGGATTGTTTTTATGTAGATCTCGGCTCAATGTCACATGAACATCCGGCTGCGTTGCAGGCCTTTGCGATGTCATGATTGCAGTTTTTTCTTGTAACTGACGAGATCTTCAAGCCGCCAAATGAATTAATTTATAAGAACATATAAAAATCGGATACTAAAACGTGAAGAAGAACGCCCGATCTGATCCGGGCTCTTAACTCTTCAGCACTTCAATTCAAATCTTCAGTTTCATTATGCATTCAGCCACATATTGGCCCAGTAAGGCCAATTATCCTCAGCGCGAGAACTGGAGTAGACTGCATTGTATTTTCGAAGCTCTCTGTATGTATTGGCCAATTCCAGTGCCCCTTGAGGATCATTGAACTTATAAGGGTTGGATAGTGCGGAATATACAACAGCACCATCCAGAGCGCCGCTGATTCCCTGAGGCCCGTTCAGCCACATATTGGCCCAGTAAGGCCAGTTATCCTCAGTGC
>DAONES010000173.1:0-3782 GCA_035403205.1 Methanothrix sp.
AACATGCACACCTGCAAGGGCATCGCCATCTCTGCGGAGATGATAATGCGGGAGACCTCCTTCTGATCCATCGCCCTTCTATTTATCCAACTAGCTTATTCTCATAAAATTATTATTGTATGTCAATAGTTATCTCTCGAACCGGACCGGACACTATAAAAAGTTCGTCAGTAATTCCTTTTTCATGATAGAGATCACCGTGGTGGATGAAGAGCCTCAGCTGGTGGCAGCAATGAGGCGCAAAGGCCACTACAAAGAGATAGCATTGATGCTGCCCGCTCTTTTTCAATACGTCCTGAGTTGCCGGGGAAAGATCTCCGGCCCGCCGCTTTACCTCTGGCATGAGGCAAGCGTAGAGCAAGCCCAAAAAGCCGACGAAGCAGGCAATGCCGATATTGAAGTCTGCGTTCCACTTGTCGCGAAGATCCCCGAAAGCGATGAGGTTAAATGCTACATTCTTCCTGGGGGAAGGAATGCCCGGATAGTTCACAAGGGCCCCTACGAGGCTTGCGGTCCGGCTTACGAGAGGCTCTTTGCCTGGCTGGAGGAAAACGGCCTCATGCTGACCGGCCCAATAAGAGAGGCTTACCTGAATGATCCCAGAGAGGTCGCCCCGGAAGACATTCTCACCATCATCAATGCGCCGATCGGCTGAGGTGAGAAACTGATGTCCTCTGATGGTTTAGACCCGGAAGCGTGGATGGACGATATTCGGCTTCTGTACAGTGGCGCGGACCCTGCTCATGATTTCTCCCATGTGCTGAGGGTCTACAGAAACGCCCGGATCATTGGCCAGGAGGAGGGAGCGGGCATGCGGGTGCTGCTCTGGGCAGCGCTGCTACATGACGTGGGATCGGAAAAGAAGGATGACGCCCGTTGGGACGATTCCGAGGACCGGGGAAAAAGGACTGCAGAGACATTCCTGAAAGCAGTCGGCCTGGATGAGGCGGCAAGGGAAAAGGTACAGTATGCCGTGGATGTGCACAGGTTCTCCAGGGGAATAGTCCCGGCGACTTTGGAGGCTAAGATTCTTCAGGATGCCGACCGGCTGGATGCCATAGGAGCCATCGGAATCGCCCGCGTCTTTCTCACCGGAGGCACTCTGGGTAGAGAGTTCTATCACCCTGACGATCCCTTCTGCCGGAAAAGAGAGCCGGATGACGGCAAATGGAACCTGGACCATTTCTACAGGAAGCTGCTCAAGCTGGAGTCAGGCATGCATACCGAGAGTGGCAGACGGATGGCGGCAAGAAGGACGGCAGTCTTGAAGAGATACCTTCAGGACCTGGAAGCTGAGATCGGTGGTGATTGAATGGAGTACGTTTTGCATCCGCGATCCGAGATAGATGCCCGGATAAGAAAGCTTCAGGACCGGATCGGCGATCTGACCGGAGCTATCATCATCGAATCCACCGACCAGGGCTACTTCTCGGGCACTGCCCAGGAGGGCCTGATCTACATTCCCAGAGAGGGTCCGCCCACCCTTATGATCAAGAAGAGCCTGGACAGGGCCAGGCAGGAGTCGCCTCTGCCTGTTCTGCCCCAGAGGAGCCTGAAGCTTCTCAAGAGAGATCTGGATCTGCCGGCGGGCGCGAGAATCGGCCTGGAGTTGGATGTGCTGCCTTACAATAATTATCATCGTCTGGAAAAAGCGTTAGGCGAAGATGCCTCGTTTTTCGATATCTCGGAGACAATCAAGCACATTCGCTCTGTTAAGTCCGATTTTGAGATCGGGCTCATCCGGAAGGCCGCCCGGATTCTGGATGCGGGAATCTCCACCGTGGCCAACAACCTCAAAGAGGGCATGAGGGAGATCGATCTGGCCGTCTCTGTGGAGAGCACAATGAGGGTTCTGGGCCACCAGGGCAGGGTATCATTCCGAAGGTTCAACCAGAACCTGCCTCTGGGCCACCTCATGGCCGGTCCCGGTGCTGCTCTGCCCAGCTACGTCTCCTCGCCCACTGGCGGCAAGGGAATGTCCCTCTTCTTTGCCCAGGGGCCGGGATTTGCTAAAATCAAGCGTGGCGAGAGCGTGCTGGTGGATTTCGCCGGTTGCTGCAATGGCTACCTCGCAGATGAGACGCGCATCTTCTGCCTGGGAAAGCTTCCGGCAAAGCTGGAGGACGCCCACCATGCGGCCCTGCAGATCGAAGAAGCCATAGCCAGGCAGCTTCGCCCAGGCAAAATGAGCCGGGAGATCTGGAGCCTTTCTGAGTCAGAAGGGACAAGGTTGGGCTATCAGGATTTCCTGGGCGGGCCTCCGGGCGGCAAAGCGGGATTTGTGGGGCACGGGGTGGGCCTTCAAATAGATGAGTATCCTGTTATCGGTCCCCTGGACCATGAAATAGCTGAAAACAATGTAGTGGCTGTCGAGCCGAAGATGATCTATCCGAATGAAGGCGTGGTTGGAATTGAGGATACATTCCTCGTAGGAGCAACGGGGGCAGAAAGGCTCACCCGGCTGCCGCAGGAGATCTGGCGGGTTTGAGGATATGAGTATATGAGGATATAAGGGTCTGAGGATGTGAGAATGACGGAAAAAATGGGACCGGATCTCCCAGCAAATGGCAGACCGCAGGCCGACGGCAAGGAGTGCGCCGTCAGGCTGATCTCGCCAGCCCAATGCCGGATTCTCATAGCCCGGATCTCCGGACCGAAATGCGGCGGCACCTCTTCTGAGGAGGGGAGTCTGATGATTCTTGATGTGAGAACTGCTCAGGAGTATCATGCCGGTCACCTGAAGGGCTCAATCAATCTGGACATCCGATCACCATCATTTGCCGATGAGCTGGATGCGCTTGACCGGGGCAGAGCCTACCTGGTCTACTGCCGGACCGGGGTCAGATCGAGCCGGGCGGCGGCCATCATGAGATCGCTGGGTTTTAAGGAGCTATATGATCTTGCTGGCGGATTGGTGGGCTGGCAGAGAGAGGGTTTTGGGGTAAGCTCGGACGCCGGAAGGGCCAAATAAACCAATAGAAACTGAATAGAGAGATTATGGGAAGAAGAATAATAGCATGCATTTCTGTCGCACTATTGCTGCTGCTCAGCGCATCAGCGGTCCTGGAGGCGCAAGAAGGCTCAATGCCATACAGTTCGATTCCTTACGGCTCAATAAAAGATAATTCCACTCTTAAAGAGCCCTCTCTGTGGCAGGTTATTGACATCCTGAACTCAAAGGACCGCGTAGATCTGACCCATAGCTTCAGGCCGGGAATACCCCACTGGAACGGCTTTCCCAATGAGACCGTAGTGGCGGTCTTCAACTACAGCACCTCTGGCTTTTTAACCCAGCAGTTTTCCATTGTGGGGCAGTGGGGAACCCACGTTGACGCTCCGGCGCACTTTCATCAGGGAAAACGAACCGTGGACCGGATCGATGTCAAAGAAATGCTCCTGCCGTTAGTGGTACTGGATATTCACGATAAGGTGCTCAAAGATCCGGATTACACCGTCAGCATGGATGACGTTTCCGCATGGCAATCCCTGCATGGCAGGATACCGGAAGGGTGCTTCGTCGCCCTGCGGACAGACTGGTCAAAGCGCTGGCCCAACCAGACCGCCATGCTCAATACAGACCGGAACGGCACTTTTCACTATCCCGGCTGGAGCATGCCGGTGCTGAAGTACCTCTATGAAGACCGGAAGATCACAGCATCCGGCCATGAGACCACAGATACGGACCCCGGGCGGGAGACAAGCAGAGACAACTATACCCTGGAGTCCTATGTCCTGGGCCAGGACCATTTCCAGATAGAGCTGCTCGCCAATCTGGATCAGGT
>DAONES010000174.1:0-3781 GCA_035403205.1 Methanothrix sp.
GCCCTGGCGGCACGGCAGAGAGAGGCACCGGTGGTGCCCAGGATTCCTGCCGCCAGCAGTATCGGATTGGATAGCTGCAGGCCGCAGGCATTAACGGAAAGGGATGGCATGAGGTGGATGATCTGCTGGAGAAGATAAAAGGCTTATTGGAGCGGATAGCCCTGATTGCCCTTCATCTTTGATCGCTTTTTATGGGACGGACCGGATCACCAGAACCGGGCTCTTAGCCAGGCGGGCCACATCAAAGGTGGTGCTCCCCACGCGAATCTGCCTGCTCCAGCTCTTTCCCTGCGATCCCATCATAATGAGCGAGACATCCTGTTTTTCCGCCAGGGTGATTATCTCCTGGGCAGATTGTCCCATCAAAACGTGAACTGTTATCTTTCCGCACAGGCCTTTCAGCTCCTCACGCAGCAGATTCAGTCTCTTTGCCGCCTCCTCGAACTCCTCCTCCCTGGCGATCACATTTGCGAGCAGGATCTCCTTGACTCCCGCCAGGTCCTTGATCGCGGATATTGCCTCCTGGCCTGCCTGGGAGAAATCGGTGGTAAGCAGCACTCTGTAAAACATGTCCCGGCAGAATCCTTCGAGCGGCTTATCGCTAACACCCTCAAGAATCTTGTGCCGGATGATGAGCAGGTCAGTCTGGCCTTTCCTCAGCACCTCGGTTGAGACCGATCCCAGTAGCATTCCTTCAATCAGTCCTTTGCCCTGTGCACCCATGCAGATGAGCGAGGCCTTCTCATCTATGGCGGTCTTGATGATGGCCTCGCCGATGCTCCCTCCTTCTATCAGGATCAGGCTCGAATCTGGCTTCAGCCTCTTCATATTCACTCCATCCGCGCCGCTCATCGGCTCTACAATGATCTTCAAGATCTGCCTGACAGTGAGGCCTTTTTCGACCAGATTGGAAAGGTAGCCAGCCTGCTCGGCCAGCCGCGTCTGGGCCTCGTCGATGAGAGAGTCATAGCTCCATCCCTTTCTCTCCAGGTTCATGGGATTGCTTGCATCAACCACATTGAGGAGCGCGATCTCTTCAATGCCCGGCATCTGGGCGAGGCATTCCTGCATCTTGTGGGCATAGCTGGAAAAGTCGGTGGGAACGAGAATTTTTTTGAACATAATCAAACCTCTCACCTTGCTTCAACTGCAAAATATATGAATTTGGTGATGTTTTACATTAATTCTCATCCGGTTACTTCGCTATCATTAGCATAAATGTCCTCTGCCACCTTCATGAGGGCCTCTCCCAGTACCTCTCCGCCGTAGTCTGGCAGAATAATGATTTTCTTTTCCCTGTAGCTCTCCCCCAGCTCCTGGATGTAAGCGGTTTGAGATGCCTTCTTCTCCCGGCAGAAGCGGCAATCGCAATCCTGGATGACATGGTTGATGATGATTGTGGATACCGTAACGCCATGAGCCTCTACCGTCTCAATCAGGCGGCGGCTCTCTTCCACTGCCGCCTTCTCAGGGATGGTGACAATGGTGATGCTGGATGCCTCCGAATCGATCAGAGCGCAGCGCATTGCCTCAGCCTTCATCCGCATCGTCCGGATCTCTGAGAGAATGCGATCCCCAAAACCGGGCTGCAAAAGATCGAGCATCCCCATCCATCGGTTTCTCATGCCCAGAACTTTTGTGACAAAGCCGGTGGTGATGGACGGCAGTTGCAGCAGCGGCAGGACCATGGCTGTTGGAGCCGAGTCTATGATCACGAAGTCGTACTTCTTCTCTGCCGCGATATCATTTAATTTGTCCATGAAGATCAGTTCAGAGACTCCGGGCATCTTGCCGAAGTCCTCGGGCTTCACCTCCACCTCAAAGAGGCCGAAGAGGGCGGTGAATATGCTTCTGTATCTGCGAAAGAAGCTGCCGGCTTCCATAGCGAGATCTGGCTCATAGGCATAGAGATGCTCGCGGATCTTTCGCGGCTGGGATCCAAGGTCGATTTGAAAGATATCCGAGAGCGAATGAGCCGGATCCATGGAGAAGACAAGGGTTTCTTTGCCCTCATGCGCTTTCCAGATGCCGGATGCTGCCGAGCAGACGCTTTTGCCCACGCCTCCTTTGCCTGCAACATAGATCAGTTTCATCGCAATCCAGAGCGCTCGGATGAATTTAACATTTTTGCGTGGCAACAAAAGGTTTTTCTACATCTTATACATTTTATTAATTAATTATAAAAGGGGGCGAAAGGTTTGAGAAAGCGGATTTTCCTATTCAGCATATTTTTTCTCTGGGCATTGGCCGCGCATTGCAGCGCAATTCTAGAAGGCAGCGGTCTAGATATCCTGGGAAGCGATGCGAACAATACCACCATCATTGCGCCTGAAGGGACACCAGTAGAGGTTAATATCGTGGGCAGCACCGCCAATAATCTTCAGATAGGCAGCATTGCGCAGGAAGGCCATAGAGGCAATTGCTGGGAATGCGCGCCCTGCGGGGAGATAAAGCGCTATGAAACGCCATGGGACGACTTTAAGAGGCCATTATGCTATCCTTGGAGTTCATATATTCCAACCAGATACAGCCGATCACTCATTAAACAGGATCAGGCGTACATAAGCACTGCTTCGAAGATCCTCACTCTGGGAAGCGCGACCACAAAGGCCCAGTCCGATCCAAACCAGAGAAGCAGTCTCAAAACGGGAAGAAGCTCATGAAGATGACTGCCTAAGTTTAAAAGTATTATTTTTAATAATTTTTTATACTTTAAAATCATTCCAGGAGCACTGCTCGGCCATAATTGTCACATTTGATTAAAATATTTTTCAATTATTGTAAAGAAAGTGTATGTTGTAGGCCCGAAAGATTTTTCTACTTATTGTATATATAAAACATAGGTTAAATATGATATGTCTATTGGGAAAGTTAGCTGGAGGGGAATGGTGTTGAGAAGGTCAATCCTATTAGCTTTAGCGCTGATGCTATCCGCGTGCAGCGCCTATGCGTTCGGCAGCCCGGGATCGATAGTTGTGGATATCGTAGGAAGCACTACCGACAATACCAGGATCACATCATCCGGCATGGAGAAGGTGGAGCTCGAGATAGTCGGAAGCGAAGCGAATAATACAGTTATATCTCCCCCTGAAAAGCACAGGAGATGTCTGCCGCCTATCTGTTCCGACTCTGTCTATTCCGAACAGGTATATCCAGTGATAAAGAACGAAAACAAGGAGAAGCGCTATCCTTGGGAGAATATGCATCTGGGAGTAGATGCCTGGTATGGCACCTTCTGGTACACAGATGTCAATATGCCTAAGTGGCCCCAGTTTTAAATTGCCGATGAGCGCCCAAACCAATGGGCGCCGGATTTTTTTCCTGAATTTCTGGAATAATCGAATGTGGTTAATTAGATTTAATTGTCTTTAGATGGATTTAAATGAAATAAAACGGCCCAGGGAGAGGGGATGGCTGAGGGTAGCAGAAAAGCCCTGCGCCGTTTCGTCTTTCTGATCTTCTCTATACATAATATTAATAATAACAATGTAATCATCATAGTATTTAACTCTTTCGATATTCACATTCTGTTATGGCTCAACGAACAAAGATGATCGGCCCGCCCATTGACTCCCATGAAAGTTGTTAAATAGAACCAGAGGAGAGCATAGATCTGATTCATGCATAAAATTAACTATAGCAGAACGTTTTCTCCCGCTAAGAGCGAGCTATTCTGGTGCGAAAAATGCAGCATTCCCCTTTTGGAGGAAAGGTGCTCCATCTGCCATAGCCCAGGCCGCAGGATGGATCTCGCGCCGCCCGGAGACATCCGCCTCTGCTC
>DAONES010000175.1:0-3771 GCA_035403205.1 Methanothrix sp.
GATCAGAGTTCTCATGAGTACGGCAAGATAGCTCTGAATGAGCCGGTGGAGATGGCATCCTGCTCCGGCAACATATCCCTGAAGGACGGCAGGCCTTTTGTGCATGCTCATGCCGTTTTATCGGAGAAGACAGCAAGAACCTGGGGCGGCCATTTGATCTCAGGCACCATCTTTGCCGGGGAAGTATACATCCAGGAGCTTTCCGGCAGCCTGCCCCTGAAGAGGGTTGCTGATTCCGTCACGGGCCTCTATCTGTGGGGAAATGAGTGATGAAAAATTCCGAATACTTCGAGCTTCTACAGAATGGCCTTAAAGACGCCATGCAGATAGCCCAGACGGCAAGAAGCCGGGGTCTGGATCCCACCACCTATGTCGAGGTGCCGCTCGCAGTGGACCTGGCGGAAAGGGTGGAGAAGCTGATCGGCATTGCTGGCATTGCCGCTCGCATTCGAGAGCTGGAGGAAAAGGGCCTGAGCCGTGAAGAAGCGGCTCTGGCCATTGGTGTGGATTTCGCAGAAGGCCGTTTGGGAAAGGGAGCCAGCAAAGTTCAGTCTGTGGAAAACGCCATCCGAACATCAGTAGCGCTGCTGACGGAAGGAGTGGTGGCCGCGCCCATTGAGGGAATAGCCCGCGTGGACATAGGCAAAAATGATGACGGAACTGAATATCTCAAGGTCTACTATGCGGGTCCCATCCGTTCCGCCGGTGGAACTGCTCAGGCTCTCTCCGTTCTTGTGGCCGATTATGTGAGACGGGCCATGGGAATTGCTCCCTGGAAGCCCAGGCCGGAAGAGGTGGAGCGCTATGTGGAGGAGATCGGCCTCTACAAACGGGTAGCTGGGCTTCAGTATTCCCCCTCGGACGACGAGATTCGAACCATTGTGCGCAACTGTCCCATCTGTATTGAAGGTGAGCCCACAGAGGAGGAGGAGGTATCGGGATATCGCGACCTTCCCAGAATCGAGACCAACCGGGTGAGAGGCGGCATAGCTCTGGTCTCGGCTGAGGGTATAGCCCTAAAGAGGCCCAAGCTCAAGAAGCATGTCACTAAGCTTGCCATCACCGGCTGGGAGTGGCTTGACAGCCTGAGCAGCGGAAAGAAAGACGGCGGAGACTCAACACCTAAATTCCTCAGAGACCTGATTGCCGGACGGCCGGTCTTCTCTCACCCATCAAGAGCAGGGGGCTTTCGGCTGAGGTACGGGCGGGCAAGAAATACCGGCCTTGCTGCCGCAGGAATCAATCCCGCCACCATGATGCTCCTCGGCCAGTTCATGGCCGCCGGAACCCAGATAAAGGTTGAGCAGCCTGGAAAGGCAGCGGCGGTTGCTCCCGTGAGCTCCATCGAAGGCCCGACGGTAAGACTGCTGAACGGAGACGTGGTCCGCCTCGATTCCGAAGAGGATATTCTGCAATGGATGCCCAGGAGCTGCAAAGATCCTAGAAGCATTCAAGTCGCTCTCAAGGCCCATATTTCCAGCATTCTTGATATCGGCGAGATACTGATCAGCTATGGCGAGTTTTTGGAAAACAACCGGCCTCTGGCTACTGCCTCCTATGTCTTTGAGTGGTGGGCAGAGGAATTGCTGAAGGCGGGTGCAGATCCCGCCGGAAAAGAGAAAATCAACGGCGAAGAGGCCATCGCCCTTTCTCGAAAATATGGCGTTCCCCTCCACCCGGCCTATACCTATCTCTGGCATGACCTCACCCAGAAGGACTACGAGAAGCTCGCCTCTCTGGCACTCTCGGAAGGAGTCCTCGAATCCGGGACATCCGGCCCTCTTCTGCTTTCCATGGCTGCCAAAGAGTCGCTGGAGACGCTTCTGGTCCTTCACAGAGTGAGAGGCGGAAAGATCATCATTCAGGATCCGCTGCCATTCCTGCTCTGCCTGGGATTGGAGCCGGATGGCGCCGGCCTGAAGAGACGCAGCCCAGAGGGAGCAGATGGCGCAGTTGATGCAGTTGATGCTGATGGCGAAATAAGAACGGAGGATAGGGCCGGGGAAGAAAAATCTGAAGGCTCAAGCCAAGGCGAGAACGATGGCAAAAAGGATGGCTCGGCTCTTGATCTGGTAAACATGCGCTCCGGCCTGGTCGTTCGCGCCCGGGCACCCACGCGCATCGGCGCTCGCATGGGCCGGCCTGAGAAGTCGGACAAGAGACTTATGCGCCCGCCGCCTCATGTTCTCTTTCCCACTGGCGAAGAGGGCGGCAAATCAAGATCCATCCAGGAAGCTGCCAAGCACTCCACAAGCCACACCACCGGAGTCATCAATATCGAGATCGAGCGGAGGGTATGCAAAGCATGCGGCAAGGAGGGCTTTGCCTTCCGGTGCGAATGCGGCAGCCACACAGAAAAGAAGAGAGTCTGTCCACAGTGCAACATTCCCGCCCCTGAGAAGTGCCCCAAATGCGATAAAGAGACGACGGCTGTTGCCAAGATGCAGATTGATGTCAAGAAGCTGTATCATCAGGCGCTCGAAAACCTGGGCGAGAGGGAGCCGGAGTCGCTCAAGGGGGTCCTGGGGCTGTCCTCCCGGGACAAGACACCCGAGCCTTTGGAGAAAGGGATACTGCGAGCCAAACACGGGGTGAACATCTTCAAGGACGGAACGGTGCGATACGATCTGACCGATTTGCCTCTAACCCATTTCCGTCCGGACGAGATCGGCACGAGCCCGGAGGTATTGTGCGGCCTGGGATACACCCATGATATGCACGGCCAGCCATTGACCTCGCCTGACCAGGTCTGCGAGCTTCGCGTCCAGGACATCATCCTGGCGGTGGACGCGGGTGACTATCTGGTCAGAGTGGCCCAATTTGTGGATGAGCTTCTCGTCAAGTTCTATGGCCTTGAGCCCTACTACAATGCCAAAACACCGGCGGACCTGATCGGCACCCTGATGGTGGGACTTGCCCCCCATACCTCAGCGGGAGTGCTCTGCAGGCTCATCGGCTACAGCCCGGCGTCGGCAGGATTTGGCCATCCGTTCTTTCATGCTGCCAAGAGGCGCAACTGCGACGGCGATGAGGACTGCGTGATGCTGCTCATGGATGCACTGGTCAACTTCTCGATGTCCTACCTTCCTGCCAAGCGAGGGGGAAAGATGGATGCCTGTCTGGTCATGACCACTATCCTCAACCCTTCCGAGGTTGACAAGGAAGCCCATAACCTCGATCTGACGCCCGTGTACCCCCTTGAGTTCTATGAGGCCACCCTGAGAACTGCAAACCCCAAAGACCTGGAGAAGAAGTTCGATCTGGTCTCCAAGAGGCTGGGGTCCGATGCCCAGTACGAGGGATTCAACTTCAGCCACAGCACCACGGATATAGCAGCCGGACCCAAGAACAGCGCCTACAAGACTTTAGAGACTATGATCGACAAGATGGATGCTCAGCTGGAGCTAGGGCGGATGATCCGGGCGGTGGACGAGAAGGATGTAGCGGAAAGGGTCATCAACTCTCACTTTCTGCCGGACCTGATAGGAAACCTGCATGCGTTCTCCAAGCAGAAGGTGAGGTGCGTGAAGTGCGGAGCTAAGTTCCGCCGCCCGCCTCTGAAGGAGACCTGCCCCAAGTGCGGCGGCAGGATAATCCTCACCGTCCATGAGGGCAGCGTCAGGAAATATCTGGAAGTCTCCATAAAGGTAGCTGAGGAGTACGGCGCGAGCAGCTACACCAAGCAGAGGCTGCAGCTTCTGAAGATCGAGATCAACTCCCTCTTCAAGAACGACAAGGCCAGGCAGACGGGGCTGGCTGACTTCATGTAAA
>DAONES010000176.1:0-3755 GCA_035403205.1 Methanothrix sp.
GCCATCGCCTCAGGACGCGAGGCCATCTTGGCTCATGTGGCTCACACCGAAAGGCCTTTAATGGGCAAGAAAGATATACCTCGGGAATACGAAATTGTGCGGTTGCTGGATAGTGTTCCTCTGTTCGTGGGAGTTGACGGGAGAAATTACCTTCTCGGGAAGGATGATGTGGCTGTGCTCCCGGCCGTTCACGCCAGGAATCTGTGCAACAAGAAGTTAGCTTCTGAAGTGAAGATTGAGAGATGATGTATCGTGAAGATGCCAAAAAAGCTTAACGCTTATTGTCCGTTCTGCAAAAAGCATACCCCCCAAACTGTTGAGAGAGTGAGAAAAGGCCGGGCTTCCTCGCTGACCCATATCACGAGGCAGAAGTCACGGGCCAACGGCATAGGAAATCAGGGCAAGTTCTCCAAGGTTCCTGGTGGCGATAAGCCTGTAAAGAGGCTGAATCTGCGCTACCGATGCAGCACCTGCAAGAAGGCCCACAACCGTCCGGGATTCAGAGCAGGTAAATTCGATCTGGTGGAGGGATAGATCTGCCGAGCAAGTTCGTCAAGGTAAAGTGCAACGACTGCGAGAACGAGCAGGTAATATTCGCCCATGCCTCTACGGTTGTAAAATGCCTGGTCTGCGGGCGTACTCTGGCCGAGCCCACTGGCGGCAAGGCTGATATCAAGACCACCATCGTAGAAGTCTTAGAGTGATCAGTAATGCAACGTGAGGGCTGGCCTGAGGTCGGGTCTCTGGTCGTCTGCACTGTGACTCAGGTAGTGGACTTCGGAGCTTTCGTATCCATAGACGAGTATGCCGGTAAGCAGGGCCTGATTCACATCTCTGAGGTGGCCAGCGGATGGATCAAGTACATTCGCGACCACGTGCGAGAGGGGCAGAAGATCGTCTGCAAGGTATTGAATGTAGACACGTCCAGGCACCACATCGATCTTTCTCTAAAAGATGTCAATGAGCACCAGCGTCGCGAGAAGATTCAGGAGTGGAAGGCAGACCAGAAAGCCTGGAAATGGCTGGAGATGGCCTACAAGGATCGGCCCGAGGACGTTAAGCGCGTTGCTGATGCTCTGGTTCTAGCCTTTGACAGCCTCTATCTGGCGATGGAGGAGGCGGCGATCAGCGGCGCTGATGCTCTTAAGGATGCGGTTCTGACAGAAGATGATATTAAGATACTGGAGAGCCTCTCCAAGGATAACGTCAAGATACCATCGGTTGATATCAGCGGTTATGTGGATATCACCTCTCCTGCTCCGGATGGCGTCGAGGTGATCAGGAAGGCCCTCAAGCAAGCCAAGCGCATAAAAGACAAAGATGCCACGCTCTTCATCACCTACATCGGAGCGCCGCGCTACAGAATTCATGTGACTGCGCCGGACTACAAGCATGCCGAGTCTGTTCTCAAGAAGTCTGCTCAGGCTGTGG
This sequence comes from Methanothrix sp., assembly GCA_035403205.1. Taxonomy (GTDB): domain Archaea; phylum Halobacteriota; class Methanosarcinia; order Methanotrichales; family Methanotrichaceae; genus Methanothrix. Next base: position 1,432 of record DAONES010000176.1, read on the forward strand.
TGAAATACATAGAGCAGCATGGCGGAGAAGGCACCTTCCTTAGAGATGCATGAGAAGCAAAATCCTGAGGTGTACGGCCTGCCGCCGATACACCCTTAAGGATATCTGTCCAGTATGTGGGGGCCATACTGCTGTTACTAAGCCCGCCAGATTCTCTCCCGATGACCCTTACGGTAAGTATAGGAGAGCTCTCGGCCAGGAGGCAAAATGAAGGAGACCCTGGTATCCCGTATCAAAGATGTAACCCTTAAGGACCCAATTCTCATTGAAGGCCTGCCGGGCGTGGGCCATGTGGGAAAGCTGGTAGCCGATCACATGGTGGAAGAGCTGAAAGCCGAGAAGATCATCGAGGTCTACTCGCCTCATTTTCCTCCCCAGGTTATGGTAAATGCGGACGGCACCATAAAGCTGGTCCGAAATGAGATTTATGCCTATCATGGCAAAGATGGAGAGCCTGATCTGCTCATTCTCATCGGCGACTATCAGAGCGCCACCAATGAGGGGCACTACGAGCTTTGCGATATCTTCCTGGACATAGCCGAGAGCTATCATGTGAAGAGGATCTACGCATTGGGCGGATATGGCACAGGTCAGTTCGTGGACAAGCCTACCGTCATGGGGGCGGCCACAAGTGTTCCGCTCGTGGATGAGATGAAGCAAAAAGGGGTCCTCTTTCACGAAAATGAGCCAGGCGGCGGGATAATCGGCGTCTCTGGGCTGCTCCTGGGCATGGGGGCATTGCGGGGCATCGATGTGGTCTGTCTGATGGGCGTGACCTCCGGCTATCTGGTCGATCCCAAAGCAGCTTCCGAGGTCCTGCGAATTCTTTCCGATATTCTGGGCATTACCGTTGGCATGCAGGCCCTGGAAGAGAGGGCCAAGGAGATGGAGAAGATCATAGGCAAGCTGCAGGAGATGGAGCGTGCCCAGGCTCCCTATGAGGCGATGGGTGATGAAGATCTCAGATACATCGGATAGCCTCGATGGCCTACTTAATTTCGGACATAAGCTCATCTCCCTGGCCTTGCAGGAGGGCGCGGAGCAGGCGGAGGTTTGCGGTATGATCGGCCGATCTGTGGACATCGATCTGCGCAGGGATGCGGTTGATCTGGCCAGCGAGAGCTTTCATCGCGGCCTGGGGCTCCGGGCAGTCATCGCTGGTGGAGTGGGCTTTTCCAGCACCAGCGATATGTCGCTCTTGCCGTATGTGGCCAAAAGCGCTGTGCTATCCGCCCGGGCCAGGGGGAGAGACGAGTCCTGGAGATCTCTTCCGGCGCCCAAAGATGTGGTGCATCCCGAGGGCATCTTCGACACCCGTTTGCAGGAGATTGGGCCAGAGGAATGCCTTGACCTGGCAGAGAGCATGCTTTCCGGATGTCGGGCAGTCAGAGGTGCTGAGCCTGTATCCGGAAGCGTTGCCTGCGCGAGCGGCTGCCATTTCGTCCTGAACTCGCTGGGAATGCAGCTTGTAGAGGCTTCTACCCTTATGCATGCCTCAATGGAGACCATAGCCCGCGGGTCGGATGTGGCTACAGGCAGTGATTTCTATTTCGCCCGCGGTTACACGCCATCACTGGAGGATGTCGGGCGCGCGGCAGGGGAGCAGGCTTGCTCCTCGTTGGGCGCTGTCAAGGCGGAGAGCGGAACCTACGATGTGCTTTTAAGGCCCCTGGCGATAGCAGAGCTGCTCGACTACACCCTGCTTCCCGCCATTTCCGCAGACAATGTGCAAAAGGGCCGATCGTCTCTCCGGGGCCGGGTCGGCGAGAGGGTATCCTCCGAGAGCCTCCTGATTGTCGATGACGGGCTTCTTTCCGGGGGAATAGACTCTTCCTCCTTTGATGGCGAAGGAGTTCCATCTCAAAGGACGGCCATAATCGAGGATGGGGTCTTGAAGGGCTACCTCTATGACAGCTATACCGCCGGAAAAGAGGGCACAGAATCCACAGGCAATGCGGTGCGCGCCGGGTACTCCGGAGTTCCAAGCGTGGGAATTCGAAACCTCATTGTCGGCTCCAGAGAGAGCCGGGATTTGCTGGCGGAGACGAAAGGCATCGTGGTGAATGGCCTCATTGGGGCTCATACCGCTAATCCCATCTCCGGAGACTTCTCGGTGGAGACTAAAAATGCCTTCCTGATTGCTCCCGGAAAGAAGCCAAAGCCCATTGGACCCTTGATGTTGGCCGGAAATTTCTTCGAGCTGATAAAGGATATCGAGGTTGGCAGAGATGTGCGGGCCGTGGGGGCAATTGTCACGCCAACTGTAAGAGTCAGAATGAAGGTAGTAGGAAGCTAAAGGTGATTTTTGATGATTATTGGAGGGC
>DAONES010000177.1:0-3743 GCA_035403205.1 Methanothrix sp.
GAGGCAGAGCGGTCCAGAGAGGAGTTTGACCGCTCCGGCGTCTTCAAAGAAAAATCCTCAACCCAGATAGTTCCTGCCTCGACCTTCTATCCAGCTGAAGAGTACCACCAGGACTATTTTAAAAAGATGGGTGGAGGATCCTGCCATGTCCTGAGGAAAGCATAATTATTTTTCAATTCAAGATTTGATAGAATTCTTTGCGGGAGACCAAGGGACTTTTATCATTTACAAATTCGGAATTATAGCCAGACTTTGCAATGCCTGATTCATATTCATCATCTCCCCTGTTATTACTCCAAAAATTCCCTAAATTGCTTGCATATCTCTCCATGCCTTTATATAGATAATCAAATGATTTTTCAGAAACCCATTGATTGGCTGAATCATGTGAATAGACATTCATTTTATTATCGATGAAATTGTTGAGATAGATCACATTCGTGCGGGATCTATCTAGATACATGCCAAACATATTGCCGCTAATATTGTTGCACATTATAGTATTTCTGCTTGATCTGTCCATGCTTATTCCATCAAGGTTTCTGAATGCGGTATTCTCTGAGATTGTGTTATTTGATGATGCATCCAGCAAAAATCCAAATATCGGGCCATTGCTTGCGTTGTTATCTATTATTTGATTGCCGCGGGAGTTAAGAAGCCAGATGCCGGCGTTTGCGTTTCCTTTGGCAATATTCCCTTGGATTGTGTTATTATCAGTATCATTAAGCAGAAAGCCCACCCAAGAATTTGCCTGCCCCGTGTTATTTCTGATTGTATTATTTCTCGAATTGCCCAAGAAAAATCCTGCAAAAGAGCTATTTGCTGCAAGATTATCCTGTATCGTATTATTATCAGAGGACTGAAGCGCAATTCCAACATCATTTCCCATTGCTAGATTCGATTCGATTCTATTATTATATGAATTCCTTAAATATATACCATACGAATTGTTATTTAAAATATTTCTATGAATACGATTATTGTTAGAAAATATTTTTATACCAGCATCCTGCCATGAGTTTCCAGAATTCACAACATACAGACCTTCCAGCCATATGCCATCCACATATAGAGTTATTGCGCTCCTCCTTTCATTTGCGTCTACTACCGGCAATCCTCCTCCTGTATCAACGCCTATAATAATTAATCTCTTTGTAATATTCAATCTTTCTGGATAAATTCCGCTTTTAATAATTATCCTATCTCCTTCTTTTGCCTTATTAATGGCGCTTTGAATTGAATAATCGTCTGTTTTTTCGGAGACGATGTACGTTGTCGCGGTTATGGGATATGATGCAAGCAATAATACTAATAATAGCGACAAAAAAGCTGGATGGCAAAAGCATCGGACAGCTTTAAATGGCATTCTAATCACCCACTTATTGAAATATCCGAAATCTTTCTCGGTTAAGAATGCCATAAGCTATCACTTTTAAATTGGTTGATCACAAAACTTTTAAGTATTGCGGTTGACCAAATCAGATTATGGCTGACCCAGTTGCAAAGAATCCTGCAATTTCATCCCAATTGATAGGACAGAGCTCTGCACCTGATGCAACATCTATTTCGCAATATTTTTCAATTAGTTATATAGAAAGGATTCTTGGCACAAATATATGGGAATTGATCTCTACGGCAATTTCCATACTGGTGATCCTCCTTGCAACCATTATTGTTGCCAGAATTGTGGATGAACTGCTTAAAAGGCATATCCCTAGAATTCTAGAAGCCGGAAGGATGACCAAAGAGTTCGACCAAACCTCTCATGCACTCTCTCGAAGACTTATAGTTGCAGCAATATATATAATTGGGATTCTGATGATCATACTGCAGATTCCATTCTTGAATCGAGTGGCCATAGCCATGCTGGCTGGTGCGGGCGTAGCCGGTCTTGCCATAGGCTTTGCCGCTCAGGACTCATTATCAAACATAATATCTGGAATCCTATTGGTTATCTTCAAGCCTTTTCGCATCGGCGATTATGTCGACTTCAAAGGGGAATATGGACATATTGAGGATCTGACCCTGAGGCATACGGTTGTCTGCACTTGGGATATGAGGAGGATAATAGTCCCTAATAGCATGATGAGCAGCGACTATATCGTCAACTGGAGTCTTGGCGATCCCGAAAGCATATGGCCGGTGGATATCGGGATAGGATACGCATCCGATATTGACAAAGCCCGGAGGATCATAATTGAGGAGACAAGAAAGCATCCTCATGTACTGAAGGATAAAGAGATCAATGTCCGTCTTACAGAATTGGGAGATTTTGCAGTTAACCTCAGGCTGACCTTTCATGTCCCTAACCGGGGAGTGGCATTCGACACAGGATGTGATATCCGGGAAGCGGTTAAAAAGAGATTTGACGAGGAAGGTATAGAGATACCTTACCCCTACAGCAATGTTATTCTTCTAAGGCCACCGGGTGAGGCGGCCTCTCCCTTAAAGGAGAAGGTATATTAGATCTCCACCTTGAAGATCTCCACCAACGAATCTTTGGCCTTTTTCATCACTTCTGTGGGACAGGTCTTATAGGCTCGCTGAAGCGGCTCTATCGCCCTAACATCTCCAATTTCTCCCAGGCTCCAGGCCGCCCAGGCTCGAATCTCCTCGTCCTCCTTTCCGAACATTATATCCACCAGGCGATCGAGGGCTTTGTTGTGGCCGATCTCCCCCAGGGCCGTTACTGCAGTGTATCGAACCTGACATTCCTGGTCTTTCAAAGCCTGCAAAGCCAGGTCGCAGGCTCCCTCCCCCTTTATCTTGCCCAGGGATTTGAGGGCCTCGCAGCGGACTGAACTATCACTATCCTGCAAAGCCCGGGCCATGAAGCTCAGCGACTCATTGCTGGCATCTTGGCCAGCCACCTCTCCCATGAAGGCCGCGGCTCTGCGTCTGACCTCGATGCTCTCGTCATCAAGCAGCTTTGCCACATCCTGCAAAGAATCTCGGTCTCCAACCTTGGCAAGGCCGGTCACTGCCATGCCCCTGATCTCCGAATCGCTGTAGCTCAGCAGCTCTCTCAGGGCCTCCCTCGCCTGCAGCTTGCGCAGGGCCACTGCCGCACGGAGGCGAACGTCTTTGGAGCTGTCTCTTTTCATAGCAAGAACCAGCGTGGAGATCGCCTCAGGGCTGCTGACCGCTTCCAGGGCGGCGGCGCACCATTCGCGAACCACGTGATCCGGGTCGTTTAGCAGGGCCCGACAGAGCGGTTCTACTCCTCTGGGGCTTGCAATCTTACCCAGGATCCAGGCTGATTTGTACCTCAGGTCAGAGAACTCGCCACTCTCCAGAGCTTTGGCAGTCTGTTCCACTGATTCCTCACCCAGATTCACCAGCGCCCAGGCGGTCTTCTGGCGTTCGAAGTAGTCATCGCTCTTGCCGAGCAACTCGATCAGTTCACGAGCCTTGTCCATGCTGATTATTCTTGCCTGCCGTCATTTAAGCTTTATCAATAAATAAGATTAAATCATCGTGGCGGCTAAGCAGCATAGAAAGGATAATCAGCGAAAAGCGAATCGGGAACGAATTATGGGATATCTCTTTGGTCCGGTGCTATCTCGTCGCCTGGGCCTGTCCATGGGCGTGGACCTGCTCAAGTACAAAACCTGCAACCTGGATTGCGTCTACTGCGAGCTGGGCCGCACCGCCTGCTTAACCTCCTGCCGGGACCGTTTCGTGCCCAGGCAGAAGGTCATTAAAGAGATCGAACTCAAACGGGCCGAGCCTTTTGATCATCT
>DAONES010000178.1:0-3743 GCA_035403205.1 Methanothrix sp.
CGCTCGCATTTTGGGCAGTAGGCCAGCTCGATATCTTTGGAATAGACATGGCCCTCAGCTATCAGGGCCCGGACTATCTCTTGAGTGCGATTATGGCAGGCGGCGTCGTCAGTGTCCCCGAAGAAGTTGAAATCAACGCCCATGCCTTTAAAGACCTCGTCAAAATGCTGATGGTATCTGGCGACGAGTGCTTTGGGAGTGATTCCCTTAGCCTCGGCATTGACCACGATGGGAGTTCCATGGGCATCCGAGCCGCATACGAAGAGCACATCTTTTCCCATCTTCTTCAGTCCTCGAACAAATATGTCCGCAGGTACATAGGTTCTTAAATGGCCCAGATGACAGGGGCCATTGGCATAGGGTAGGCCGCAGGTTACAAGGATAGGCGATGACAATCTAGAACACCGCTTCTGCTTATGATAAAAGGGGCAGATATAGGTTTCCCAGCATGGGCGGTCTTCCCTTTCTTGGATAAAGTGTATATAACCTGAGAGAGAGAATTGAACCTGTTAGATAATTGAAACTGGAAGAACTGGAAGATATAGACATAACGGGGGTATTCAGATAAGATCGATTGCTCTAATCCTTTTGCTGTTCCTGGCTTTGGGCACGGTCCAGGCCGTGCCGCTTCAGGGAAGCGATGGGAACGCGACTGTAGTGCTCTTTGGAGCCAGCAGGACGCCTCTGGACGATGAGAACGCCACCCATGAAATCCTGAAGGTTGATGTCGGCCTCATGGGCGCAGAGAATGCCACATATCAATTAATCGATGCGGATAATATTATCTATCCTGCCGGCCTGTACAGGCAGCTTTCCTCCGGAAGGCAGACGATATATTTCCTCACCAGCAATGACCGCCTCATGAAGCTCATCAACGTAACGCCGTCTGGAGGAAAGCCAATTTATATCAACTGGTGGGCGACACCGAAAGGCAGCAATGCCAATCTGATTATGAGGTATTATGGAATCACCGATTGGCTGATCAACTCCGACGAGCAGGGCATAGTCGTTCAGGTTCGTGTGCAGAATAACGGTACCAAAGACCTCGTTATCAGCCCGGAGAACTTCACCCTTCTGGACCAGTGGGGCTGGCCCTATCAGCCGACGCTGGGCTTTGATCCGGAGGTCGTAGGTCCCCAGAATGCCACCTCCGATCGGGTAAAACTTGGATTTACCGGTGTCTCGCTGCAGAGCCGTCCAGCTGCACTCGCCTATGACTATATGACGCCCGACCAGATCATCATAAATTTTGACAAGGACTACGTGCCGCTCTCTGACGAGCTGGTTTATGGCAGCAATGCCACAACGAGCCCGGCTTCAACGGCTCCAGTCCAGCCTCTGCCCGCAGTTGCGCCGCCAGCCTCAGATCAGGCTGTTGCGGCTCAGCCGGCAGCAAGCGAGCCCGCACAGGATGCAGCCAAGGAGAATGCAACGACCAAGATCGGCACCTCTATCAAGGATAAGATAGCGGCCAGCAAGGCGAGGCTTGCCGCCACCAAGGAGAGCCTGGATAAGAAGACGCCGGATGCAAATACAAATGGCAATGCCAGCATATCCAGCAACGCCTCGAATAGCACATCGAGCATATCTGCCTGAGCCTGATTGGAAGCTCTTGAGGACGGCAATTGCAAAGCTGTCCTCAGGAGTTTTCAGGGAAATCTTTTGATGGGCACCTAAAAGAATGGCACCCAAAAGAATATATCATAACATCGGAGTATCATAACAGTGGGGGTATGTTATAGATGAGATGGCTGGCTCTGGCTCTGTTCGTGGCTCTTTCGCCGGTGATCGCCCAGGATTATCCTGTTCAGATGAGCAACGGCGTCGTCAACTGCACAATCTTTGGCTCCTTCAAGGACCCCGGGTTCACCGGAACCGCTTATTCCGATTCCTATTCCGTACTGGTTGTGGATGCACGCCTGAGCAGGCTAAACGAGAGCGAAAAAGACCCTATTCGTGTTTCCTACAGCCTGACCGATGGAAACGATCGGGTCGTTCAAGCCAACCCTCAAAATATAAAGGAGTTGCAGCCGGGCAGGCGGCTGATCGGCTTTGTCGTTCCCAAGGAGACAATAGCCAAGAGCCTGACGTTAGATCTGTCTGCAGACAATAATGGCGGAGAGCAGTTTTCAATCCGCTTTCCCGAGCTGGTCAATGCCAGCAACAAAAATGTGACATTGCTCTATTACGGAGTTCTCAGGTCGGTCGTAAACTCCAATCGGAAGACGATCGAACTGGATGTGGCGATAACTAATAATGATACAAAAAAACTTCTGCTGCAGGCAAGCAACTTTAGCCTCAAGGACCAGTGGGGCTGGGTGTATACAAGCAGAGAATATGATGATTATATAAAGAAAGGCATGTCCAAAACGGTGCTGGTGCAGAATGAGACCTTCAGATCCAACCTGATATTCAATTCCGTCTCGCCGCTGAGCAGACCGGTGGAACTGGTCTACAGGTATTCCAATAACAGCTATCTGACTATGAATATTGACTTTGAGGGAGGCCTTGTCTCTTCCAAGCCGGAGAAGGTCTCCACTGATAGCGAGCCTGCGGACTCGGCTTCAAGCCTGGCCGGGTCCATCAAGGCGACGAAAGCACGCCTGGCAAAGGTCAAAAAGCTGAACAGCACATCAGAGAGCACCCCAAAGGGAAGAGATGAGCTTTGATGAAAAAAAAGAGTCAAAAAAATGTTTTAAACTCCACCCAGGAAGTCCGCACCCTGGGTTCTCCCCTGCTCTGATGCCGCATATTTCGCTATTGCTTGATCCGACATGAGATTGACATCGTTGGTAGTATATTTCGCTCCATCACCATTTATGCTATGGACTATGCCTTTGCTTGTGGTATTGTTTCCAGCAGCGATGTAAGGCTTCTGCAGATTGACGGGAGCTTTCATCTTTGCCATTAGCAGAGACGTATCATTCCCCAGATTCTTGCTGACCCACGCATTCCACTGATCGACCAGGGCATTGAAGCCCTGGACATCCTGACCTTGAGTGGCCTTCTCATATGCCTGGCCAAGCTGGAAGGACAGGCGCAGGCCATCCACGGTGGTTTGCTGTTCCGGAGCATACGCTGCCACCAGAGAGACTGCTGCTAGCAGGCTTGCAAGGATGATGATTGTCTTCATGCTAAGGGCTTTTCTATGGCGATTATTAATAACTCTTGGTCAGGCCGGTGAATATAGATGGGACCGGATGGTGCCAGATGGGACCAGATGGGGCTGAGCAAGGGGCGATTGTACGGATGTTGGTTTATTGACCGCAGCAGGAAATAAATTAAAGAGACTTCTCGGCACGGAGATGAGTTCTTTCTGCCATTAATCCCACTTATTTTAGAGATCATAATCGCATAGTAATATATACGACCATGCATTTGATATAAGCAAAAAATGGAGAAAGACATATAATCTCGTACAGATGGACTATGACTATGATCCGACCGAGAGTTTTTGCCTTCATCCTTCTCACTCTGATCTTGCAGCCGGCTCTCTCTGCAGACTGGCCTGACTGCAAATTCCAGTGCCGGGCCAACGACGTAATTGTGCAGCGACTATGGCTAGGCGACGATCGCGGAGAAGAGATCTCTGCTCCGCCAGCAGGTGAAGAGAGATCCTGCTATCTCTGGGCCACATTTCGCAATAATGCCAATACACCCCGTTATGCCGCCATACTGCTTGCCGATCTGTATCTCGGCGGCACGCAAAGCCAATCCTTCTATGACGACGGCCTTTGCGTCCT
>DAONES010000179.1:0-3705 GCA_035403205.1 Methanothrix sp.
CCGAGGTTCGCCTCTCCAAGATCGCCGGGGAGCTGCTGGCGGACATCGAGAAGAATACAGTGGATTTCATCCCTAATTACGACGGCTCCCTGAAGGAGCCAGTGGTGCTTCCGGCAAAGCTGCCCGCCCTTCTGCTCAACGGATCGACCGGAATCGCCGTAGGCATGGCGACCAATATTCCGCCTCATAACCTGACTGAGCTGTGCAGGGCCATCATTCTCCTCATAGACGAGCCCCAGTCTACACTCTCCGATCTGATGCGCATCATGCCGGGTCCCGATTTTCCCACAGGAGCCTACATTGTGGGCCGGGCGGGAATTGAGGCCGCCTATCAAACCGGCAAAGGCAGCATCCTGATAAAGGCCGTATCTGAGATCGAGGAAGGGACGAGAAGCACCCGGATCATTTTCACCCAGCTGCCCTACCAGGTGAACAAAGCCAAGCTCATCGAGGATATGGCCGAGATGGTCAAAGGCGGTCATCTGGAGGGAATATCCGATCTGAGGGACGAGTCGGACAGAGACGGCATTCGCGTGGTGGTGGAGGTCAAGAGCGGATTTAATGTCCATGTGGTGCTCAATCAGTTGTACAAACACACCGCTCTTCAGACCAGCTATGGCATCAACAATATGGTCCTGATCGACGGCCAGCCCAAGATAGCCTCCTTGAAGGAGACACTCGAGCAGTACATTCACTACCGGTCCATTGTCATTGAAAGGCGCACCAGGTTCGAGCTTGATGCTGCTGAAAAGAGAGCCCATATCCTGGCTGGCCTGCTCATCGCTCTGAGGAACATCGATGAGGTAATAAGAATAATCAAATCGGCGCATTCGCCAGTGGAGGCCAAAGACAGCCTGATTTCCGCCTTCTCTCTCAGCGAAGAACAGGCCAGGGCCATTCTGGATATGCGACTGCAGAGGCTCACGGGCCTCGAGCAGGAGAAAATAGTCTCAGAGGCCGCGGAGCTGGAAAAGCTCATAGCCAAATTGAGAAAGATCCTCTCCAGCAACCTGGAGATCCTGAGCATAATCAAGGACGAACTGGAATATCTCATCAAGACCTACGGGGATGAGCGGCGCACCCATATAATCGAGGCGGAGGGTGAGGTATCGAGGGAAGATCTAATACAGGAGGAGGAGGTGGCAGTGACCATCACCTCATCCGGCTACATCAAACGCCAGCCGCTCACCGCTTACCGCAGCCAGAGGCGCGGCGGGCGGGGAGTCATCGGCGCTGAGACCAAGAGCGAGGAATTTGTAACCGATGTCTTTACCGCCTCCACCAAGGACTACCTGCTCTTCTTCACAGACAAGGGCAAGGCCCACTGGCTCAAAGTCTACGAGGTTCCGTCCCTGGGTAGAGCGACCAGGGGCAAGTCCATTGTCAATCTTTTGCAGCTTGAGCCGGATGAGAAGATCACCGGTGCGATACCGGTAAAGAGCTTTGAGTCCGGATTCATAGTCCTGGTAACCCGAAGCGGAAGCATCGTCAAGATGCCTTTGCAGGCGTTTTCCAATCCCAGGAAGGGTGGCATCAAGGCCGTAAACCTGAAGGGAGACAGCCTGGTCTCAGCCAGGCTCACGGACGGAAGCAAAGAGCTGCTCGTGGCCACGAAGTTCGGCAAAGCCATTCGCTTCAAGGAAGATGATGTTCGGGCCTCCAATCGCGGGACTATGGGCGTGAAGGCCATAAACCTGAACATGGGCGACGAGCTGATCAGCATGGATGTGATCCGGCCCAATGCCAATTTCACATTGCTCACCATCACCAGTCAGGGCTATGGCAAAAGGACAGAGCTGGAGGAGTATCCCCCCCAGAGGCGGGGAGGAAAGGGCGTCAAGAACATCGATGCCAAGAAAGGCTTCGTCTGCTGCACAACCACGGTCTCAGAAGACGACGAGCTTCTGATCACCACCAAGGAGGGCGTTGTGATCCGCATCCCAGCCGGAGAGATTCGGGTGCAGGGCCGCTCCACGCAGGGTGTACGCATCATGAATGTCAAGCCGGGAGACGAAGTCTCGGCGGTGGCCAGGATTACCTGAGGCGATGAGATTGCAGAGGCGGGACAAGCTGGATATCATGAAAGACATTCTCTTCCTGTGCCTGGGCCAGGATATGAGAAAGACGCAGATAACTTACAAATCGAACCTGAATTTTCAGAAGGCCAGCGAGTTCGTGGAATGGCTGAAATTTCACAACCTCGTTCTGGAAGCAAAAAAGGGCGTCTACAAGACCACACCCGATGGTGAGAGATTGCTCCACAGGCTGGAAAAGCTGACTGCGGCATCCTATGAATCTGAAAAAAAGTGAGGCGAGAATCGATTGCTTTTTATCTATCTTATTCGTCATGGTAAGAGGTTGATCATCAATGTCCGGTTACTGGGATCCGCATATTGAGCGCATGCCTCTTGAAGACCTGCATGCTCTTCAGGAAGATCGGCTCAAATCCGTGGTAAGATATGTCTATGACCATTCTGCATTCTACCGGCAGAGGTTCAAAGAGGCGGGTGTGCAGCCGAGCGACATCCGCACTCTTGCCGATGTCACCAAGCTGCCATTCACCAGGAAGGTGGACCTGAGGGACAACTATCCCACAGGCATGTTCAGCGCTCCTAAAAGCCAGGTGGTGCGCTATCATGTATCGAGCGGCACAACTGGAAAGCCCACCGTAGTCGGTTACACCAAGGGCGATATCGAGACATGGTCCGAGTCACTGGCCCGGGCCCTCACCTCCGTCGGCCTGGGCAGGGACGATGTGGTGCAGGTGGCTTACGGCTATGGCCTTTTCACGGGAGGCCTGGGCCTGCACTATGGTGCGGAGCGCATCGGAGCGGCAGTCCTTCCGATCGGCACGGGGAACACTGAGCGCCAGATCGAGCTGATGCAGGATCTGGGCACGACTGCCATCGCCAGCACTCCATCCTACTTCCTGCATATCATGGAGGTGGCGGAGAAGATGGGCGTATCCATCAAGAAGGATACGAAACTCAAGGTAGGCATCTTCGGAGCTGAGCCCTGGTCTCTGGAGACCAGGAAGAGGATCGAGGATGCGACAGGGATCAGCGCTATTGATATCTACGGCACCAGCGAGATTTCCGGACCGCTGTTCACAGAGTGCCATGTCAAAAAGGGCATTCACGTCTGGGCGGACATGTTCTTGATTGAGGTCCTCGATCCCAAGACCGGCGAGCCGGTGGAGGACGGCGAGACCGGAGAGCTGGTCTTCACCACGTTGCACAAGTTTGCTCTGCCTCTCATTCGCTACCGCATCGGAGACCTCACAATCATGGACAGCGAGCCCTGCGAATGCGGGCGGACTCATCCCCGGATCATGAGAATTCTGGGCAGAACAGATGACATGCTGATCATTCGCGGCATAAACGTCTTCCCAAGTCAAGTGGAGTCGGTCTTGATGAATATTCCAGAGGTTGGAGACCACTGGGAGATTCTGGTTGATCGGCAGGGGCCGCTGGACATAATGACAGTGCGCGTCGAGCTGACGCAGGCAGGCTTCTCTGATAAGATCGGGGACCTGATGAAGCTCAAGAAGGGAATCTCCAAGCAGCTGAAAGGCGTGCTGAACATAGCTGCCGAAGTGGACCTGGTTGAGCCGGGCACAATTCCCCGTTCCATGGGCAAAGCCAAGAGAGTAACAGATAACCGAAAGGTGTAGGAGGCTTATGAGATGTCTGAGATCAAACAAAT
>DAONES010000180.1:0-3681 GCA_035403205.1 Methanothrix sp.
AGAAGAGGTATCTGCGTCGCGACGAGCGCGGAGATCTCGCAGAGACGCCAGAAGAGATGTTTGAGCGGGTGGCATCTCATGTCTCGCGGGCTGAGGTCAAGTATGGAGGCGATGCAAAAATTTGCCGCAGCAAATTTTTAAAGATGATGCGCCGCCTGGAGTTTCTTCCCAACTCGCCAACGCTCATGAATGCGGGCCTGCCCCTCGGCCAGCTCTCCGCCTGCTTTGTACTTCCTGTGGAGGACTCGCTGCCAGGGATATTCGATGCACTGAAGAGCATGGCGCTCATTCACCAGAGCGGGGGCGGCACAGGATTTTCCTTCTCCCGGCTGCGCCCCAGAAATGATGTGGTTTCCGCAACCGGCGGTGTTGCCTCCGGCCCGGTATCCTTCATGCGCATCTTCGACGTTGCCACAGATGTGATCAAGCAGGGCGGACGGCGCCGGGGTGCGAACATGGCTGTTTTGCGCGTCGATCATCCTGACATATTGGAGTTCATCCGGGCCAAGGAAAAGCCGGGATTTCTGGAGAACTTCAACATCTCCGTGGCCGTTACGGATGAGTTCATGCGCGCCGCGCATCTAGGGGAAAAGATCGATCTCATCAATCCTCGAAACAGTCAAGTCGCGGGGCATCTGGATGCCAGAGAGACTATGGGCCGGATTGCAGAGTGTGCCTGGGCTGGAGGCGATCCTGGCATGATATTCATTGACCGGATCAATTCCGCCCATCCGCTGCCCGGCACCATCGAAAGTACCAATCCCTGTGGCGAGCAGCCCCTGCTCCCTTACGAGTCCTGCAATCTGGGGTCAATCAACCTCGCCAGGCTTGTGAGGAATGGGGAGCTGGATCGGCAGCGGCTGGAGGAGCTCGTCGGGCTGGCGGTGCGATTTCTGGATGATGCTATCGACGTCAATCGCTATCCTGTCAAGCGGATCGAGGAGACTACTCTGAAATCGCGAAAGATCGGGCTGGGGGTGATGGGCTTTGCCGAGATGCTGATACTGATGGGCGTATCCTACGGCTCTGCTGAGGCACTGAAAATTGCAGAAGAAGTCATGGGATTCATCACCCATAAGGCGCGGGCGGCCTCGGCCCTTCTGGGCGGGGAGCGGGGCTCTTTTCCCCTCTTTGAAGAATCCAGGCTCAAGAGCTGGCCGGCGATGAGAAACGCCACTGTGACCACCATCGCGCCCACCGGAACCATCAGCATCCTCGCGGGGACTAGCAGCGGCATCGAGCCGCTCTTTGCTCTCGCTTTCGTGCGCCACGTCCTGGATGGTGAATGTCTCCCGGAGGTCTCGCCCCTCTTTGAGGCAAGAGCCAGGTCGCGCGGCATATGGACCCCGGAGCTACAAGCGGAGCTGGCCAGAAGAGGAACTGTCGCAGGTATGTCGAGTGTTCCTCAGGATCTGCAAGACCTTTTCGTAACCGCACTTGATATCCCGCCGGAGCATCACGTCGGCATCCAGGCGGCTTTTCAGAAGCATACGGACAATGCCGTCTCCAAGACGGTGAACCTGCGGCAGAGCGCCACGGTCAGCGATGTCCTAAAGGTTTACCGGCTGGCTTATGACCTGGGATGCAAAGGCGTCACGGTCTTCCGGTACGGTAGCCGTAGCCAGGTGCTCTACCTGGGCAACGGGGAGACGGTGCCGGGATGCAGGTACTGCGGATGAAACCTGCTATGCAAAGACAATCAAAAAAATCATATTCGATCAATGTAAAATGTCGCAGGTATGTCAAGACGAGCATTTTCGTTATCGATCACTCAATCAGTACTTATACTACTCTGCATCTTGCTTTCCTTCAATTCTCTCGCACTGGCAAACACCGAGAATACCGAAGAGAAAGATGCCTGCAATCTCTCTTGCGATCCTCTGAATAACTCCCATCTCTCCCCGGGCATATCCTCAAAGGCCTATGTCCCACCGCCCGGCATAATGCCCGTCGTCGTGCTCCAGGGCTCTGCCTATGATATGGGCTATCAGTACGCCCTTCAAGCAGGCGAGGACATTGCCATCGTGCGGGATGCCGCCTGGGCCAGCGCTCTCGCGAAAAACTCCTCCCAGGAGATTTTGCACAGCTGCCAGGTTTATCAGGCTTACATCATAAGAGAACTTCCTCGTTTCAATTTCAGCTCATTCTTCCAGGGCATGACTGACGGCATGGTCGACCAAGGCTACCGGTTCGGCCCGGATGATCCCCTGGTGATACTCTACTGGGGCGGCAGGCAAGGCCCGCAGCCTCCGGATCACTGCACGACTATTGCCGCTTTCGGAAACACCACAGGAGGCAGCCTGATCGCCGGAACGAACTTCGATTACTATCATCTGCCTGCCAATTCTTATTCGCTCCTCCTCGCCCTCTATCCCGATGACGGCAACTCCTGCCTCATTCCCTCGGGCGCAGGACGGACGGGCAGCAACTGTGCCTTTAGCGATAAGGGGCTGGTTTACATCCTGGCAGCAGCTTCCCAGAAGGGGCCCGGGGACAGCGGCCCGGGCATCACAGGCTTTTTGGAGCTACCCTATGTGGCAATGACATGCAGCTACGCGCCAGAAGCCGAGGATTTCCTGATTAACTGCACCCGCATGTTCGGACTGAATCGAATGCTCCTTGATGCCGGTGGCAATGCCACTGTCCTGGAAGGAACCCGTGCCCGGTTCGCCTTGAGGACGGCGGGAGACAACAATGAGTCCGATTATCTGGTGGTGACTAACCACTACATGAGTCCGATCATGAAGCCATCGCAGCCGGTTTGGGAGCCTCTCAAGTATTACCCATCCAGCTACTATCGGTACCTGACCGCCGAGAAGATGATCTCCGCCCGGCAGGGCAGATTTAACTATTCCGCAGCGGTGCAGACGCTCTCCTCGACCGACTGGTGGGATGGAAAAGAGTGGCACCTTGACGATCCCTGGAGCACCAATACCATCAACCGTTTCCGGCCGGATGTTGCAACGCTCTATTCGGCGATAGCCGTCCCTGAGGATCATGTCGTATCCATCTGCTCGGGAAATCCCGGCATTCCCCGCTGGGGTACCCTGGCCCCCGGCCAGAGCGGGGCTTTTGTCAACTTCACCTTAGGATCGCGGCCGGAAGACCTGGTATTCAACCTCAAAGAGGATGCTTCCGCTGCCATGTGGAAGACGGTTCAGGCGATGGGAACTCATCCGCAGCAAGATGCGACAAATATGTGGGCAGATGTGCAGGACAGTTACTGGGAAGCGGTCTGGTGGCTAGACCGGGCAGTCCTGGAGGAGAGGCGCAATCAGAGAGCCGTCGCCTGGGGACGGGCGTCATCCGGCTTTGCCCAGGCCGTTGCCCGGGCGGAGACCATCCGTGAGCTTTGCGGGCCTCATCCGACAAATTAATCTGCCAAGAATTGCCACATACCCCACTGTCCGGATCATCCCCATTAACGGATGGAAAGGAGGAGAGGGCCTGAGGCGGCAAAAGGTAAAGGAAGGGAGATTGTAACAAAAAGCCGCCCCCGGCCACAAACCATCTGCAAATTAAGTCGCCCTTAATAACTTTGTCGGTTGAAGTAGTATTAGCGTAGCGGGAAGTTTTTCGAAGACGGACCGATAAGCCTAAGAGCCTTTCTCATCAACTCTACAAACATGAAGCGCATCGGCATCGCCGACACCACATTTGCCCGCGTGGATATGGCCCGCG
>DAONES010000181.1:0-3679 GCA_035403205.1 Methanothrix sp.
ACATCATAATTGTGCTATATTTCATTGGCCTGGTGGCCATTGGAGCCATAGCCTCGAAGAAGATCCAGAACTCGGAGGATTTCCTGGTAGCAGGAAGAAATCTTGGCTTCTGGACCTTTACTCTGCTCATCGTGGCCAGCATCTGCAGCGGTATGACCATCCTGGGCGTTGCCGGTCTTGGTTACGCTGCAGGCTGGCCCAGCATCTGGGAGCAGATCTTCGTGCCGCTCTCGGCAGCGGTTTGCATACTGTTCTTTGGAACCAAGCTGCACACCGTGGCCTCTAAAACTGGCTATGTGACTGTGCAAGACTACTTCGCTCACCGCTTCTACAGCCCGAGGGGCATTCGCGGCACATCAGCCATTATTGGCGTCCTTATCTCCATCATCTACCTGGTTGGACAGTATATCTCCATCAGCATGGTCTTGTCATGGCTATTCAAGATCCCCTATGAATGGTCTCTGGTGATCGGCGCGGTCATCGTCATGGCCTACACCATCCTCGGCGGCCTTTATGCTATCGGCATGGCCTCACTGGTACAGGGGATAATGATACTGGCAGGAGTCCTGCTGGTAGGGCCGGTGGTCATTGCTGCGGCGGGAGGGCTGGAGCACATCAACGTCGTCCTGGCGGAAATCGATGTGAATATGACCCATCTCTGGTATCCGCAAACGCATCCGCCTTATGCCCCGTACGCCTTTATGACGCCTGAATACCTGGTCTCGTTCTTCTTCCTGCTCACTTTCGGGCTGGCAGCAGCCCCGCACGTAGTGAACAACGTCCTGGCGGCAAGAGATATCAAGTACTTCAAGTGGGCTCCGCTGGCCGCCTTCGTCATTTATGCCGTGATCATGTATCTGTGCAAGATCGCCGGCTTTGCGGCTCGATCCATGGTCAGCGAAGGTATGATCTCTCTTCCCACGGGCGTCGCCAATCCTTCCGACTACAGCTTTATTGTAGCAGCTGAGTATGTATTTCCAGCCATCTTTGCGCCCATTGTAGCCATAATTGTACTATCTGCAGTCATGTCTACTACGGATCGGCTCATGCTGACCATCGGCAGCTATGTGAGCTGGGATGTCTACAAGCAGTTCGTCAATAAGGATGCCTCAGAGAAGTCGATAACTCTGCTCAGCCGGGCAGCCATTGGATTATCTACTATCATTACTCTCTATCTTGCATGGTCCAATCCGCCGGAGCTGCTTGCCTGGCTGATCTGGATGGCCATTGGCGTCATGCTCTCCTGCTTTGTAACGCCTCTGTTTGCCGGGCTTTACTGGCGGCGAGCGACGCGCGAGGGAGCACTCGCCTCGATGATAGTGGGACTGGTAGGAGTATCCGCTTTCAGCTATTACGCCAAATTCATCGCTCCCATGCCCATGCATCCCAGCATATACGGATTTGCTCTCTCAGTGGCGGCCATGATCGTCGTCAGCTTGATGACCCGGAAACCGTCCGAGAAGCTGCTGGATGAGACAGCTACGGGCATGTTCATCAAAGTGCGGAAAAATGCCTGAGCGGATGGCTCCGGTCAGGCTGCTATTTTTTCTTTCTTCCTCAGTGTCCATTCCCAGTGCCTATTTCCAGCGTCAAATCCCAGCGTCATTTCTCAGTTCATTGCATTCGAAGCAACCTTCCTGCGGCTCAAACCTGGCAAAAGCATTTAGATCCGGCTGAAGAAATTGCCAGACAATGCGCCTGAAAGAGAAGCTGCACGGCCTTGTTCCTGAAGAGTGCATGAGTGGCCTGTCAAATCGCTTTCATGTCATCGGCGATATTGCCGTGCTCTCTCTTCCTCGGGAGGCAGAGCCCCACAAGAAGGTGATTGCCGGTGCCGTCCTTTTATCCGGCAAGAGCATTCGCGTCGTGCTCAATAAGACCGCTAAGCTGCAGGGAGATCGCAGGGTGGCTGCCTTTGAGCTTCTGGCGGGCGGCAGCGGCACCGTCACAACCCATAGGGAATTTGGATTTTCCTACCGGCTGGATGTCTCAACCGTCTTCTGGAGCAGCAGCCTCAGCTACGAGAGGATGAGGGTGGCCCGTCTTGCCAGTGCGGGTGAGGAGGTTATCGTTCCCTTCTCTGGCGTGGGGCCGTTTGCCATTCCCCTGGCAGCTCGGGGGGCTCATGTTCTGGCGGTGGAGAAGAGCCGCGAGGCATGTCTCTATCTGGCAGAGAACGCCCGGATAAACCGGGTAGCGGATCGGATCGCGATAGTAAATGGAGATGCCTTCCGCATAGCAGAGATGCTTCACAGGGATTTTCACCGGGCGGTGATTCCCGCGCCGTACGGAGCAGACGAGATTCTGGAGAGGATGCTGCCCCTGGTGAAATCCGGAGGCAGTCTGCACTTCTACACATTTAAGAAGCGCCACCAGATTGAGATGCTCAAAAAGAGCTACGAGGATCTGGGGCTGGAGGTCGGATTCTGCCGCAGATGCGGAAATGTTGCTCCTGCCGTCAGCCGGTGGGTCTTCGATCTGGTGAAAACCTGAACGCTGCTGAAGGCGAAAATTTTAAATACGACAATTGACGTATAGATAGGATGGCAAAGGTCGAAACCTCATTTCTTTCCCTCCTATGGCTCGTGACTTTTGCCTCCCTCCTATTCACAGCATCTTCTTCCGGGCTTTTTCTCATTCTCTTTCTCTGGCTTACATCCACGCTACATCAACTTTCGTTTGGGGCTTCTCGGAGCCCATCAAGCCGGCCACATTGCAGCCAGAGCAAAGGCCGCCAGGCCCAGCAGGCTGAGGGGCAGAGTGTAACCGAGGATGGTTTGTCGCAAGTCTGACCCGGTGGAGTCTTTAAGCAGCCAGAAGAACGGATCGGTGATGGCAGAGAGCATGAAAGCTCCTGATGCTATGAGCAGGACCAGAGTTGTTGCTGGCAGAGGGTAGCCGGCCAGGATCTGCGCCGAGACTGTGGCAGTCACCACTCTCGATCCCTGGGCGAGCTGCAATACGGATGAAAGCAGGAACGGCAGGAGCAATGTGGGCAGGAAATGGCCCAGGCGGAAGATCTCCTCGGGCAGGCCGCTCTGCGCCACCACATAGCCAAACGCCCCAGCTCCGCACAGGTCAAGCAATATGACGCCAGATCTTCTTGTAGCGACATGAATCAACTCCAGCATCTTCTCTCTCTCCAGGACCAGGCCGAGCATGGCACCAGCAAGCAGGGCTACTGCCGGATCGGACAGGACCCGCGCCTCATCCGGCAGGATGCTGCCCAGCAAGATCAGGGCCACGGGCAGAAGCAGAGGCGCCCAGGCAGAAAGCCTGCTCATCCGGGGCGGCTTGGCTTGCTCTCTGCATTCCTGTTCCTCCTCGTCTCCCTGATCTTCCTGATATTCTTCTTTCTCCGGGAAGATGCTTCTCATCAATGCAATTGCCAGGAGGAAGAGGGCCAGCGAGATGGGAATGCTGCGCATGAGCAGATCGCGCGGTGCTGCCCCAAGACCCTCGGATAGTATGATCATTACCGGAGAGGGATAGATGAGGTTGAAGGAGATTACGGAACATGCGGCCGTCATGAAGAAAGCCCTCCTTCGGCTCCCGCTGCTCTTGGCTGAGAGGGCGCTTACCAGCGGCTGCAAGATCATGTAGGCGGTAATGCTGCACATCACAGGAAGGGAGATGAGGTATCCGGCCATTCCGCTGATTGCCAGGCTCCTGTGAGAGA
>DAONES010000182.1:0-3671 GCA_035403205.1 Methanothrix sp.
TTCCGGCCAGGTCAGGGCTACAGATGCGCATGCATTCCGGATAGCCTGAGCAGCATGCCTTGAAGACCGCATATCCCTGCATGTAGCGAGCCTGTGGCCCGAAGGAGTTGATGATATACAGCCCCCGGCACCTCTTCCGGTCGCCACTGGAGTTGGCGCAGGCATTGATGGCCTCTTTCACAATCCAATCAAGGTCCGGATGGCAGACCTCCATCTCCTGGCACTGCTCCGTAGCATTGGGCCAGATGTCCTGACAGGGCGTATCCGGAGGATAATACTCCGGCCTGGGATTGACCTTGCTGCAAACCCAGGGCGGGGCGATTGCTATCTCCACATAGCCCTGCTCCCAGAAGCCTGAGGCATTGCTCACCATAAGGGTGATGTTATGCCATCCCGGGCTGAGGCTGCTCGCCCGGAATGACTGATTCCTGCCGATGATTCCGTCCCGGCTTGATTGCCACAAGTAGTTCTGCGGCCCTTTGCCATAGTCTCCGGCGGAAAATAGAACGCTCGCTCCCTGAGGAAAGGTCCGCACGTCGCCCGGGGAGAGAATTTTTGCCCTGAGCCGGCCGTCCGGCATTTCGACGGCATTGGCGCCAAAGCCTGCATTTCTAACTGCCGCCGGAAGGCTGCTGCTCTGCAGCGGCAGCTCCTTCAGCTCTCCCGGAGACACTCCGCCACATCCGCAGCCCTTCGCATCGGCCTGCTTTGCCGTGGTATTCAGTCCCGGCGCAAATCCTGCCCCAGTCCCCGCCTGACCGGGACCGGCCGGGCCGGGAAGGTGCGTCAGAAGGGCAATTGCCAAGGCAATCGATGCCAGGCCGCCGAGAGCATAGACCAGATAGCCCCACCGCCGGCTGCCTTTGCCTGAGAGCAGAGGCAGGCGGCTGAAATATCCTGAAAATAATAGGACCAGACCGCTGAAGATCAGGAGCGTTCCCGGTGCCGCCCAGGCCTTCCAGCCATAGGGAAGCAGGGTTATCGCAGCCTGGGCAAGAGGAAAGCCCAATAGCCCGGCAAAGAAGAGTAGAATGGATGCGGCATTTCTGCCCAAGCGCAGGGCAGCAGCAGTAGCTGCAACAACTGCCAGGATAGCTATACAGGCAATCCATTCTCGATAGAATCCCAACGCCGCAAAGATGGCGAGGGCATACATTCCGCCCAGGATGAGCAGCGCCTTCCATATTCTGCCTCCAGGCCAGGCGAGGGTTGATGCCACGATTCCCACCAGTCCAAGCAGAATGATGAGTAGGCCGCCGGCTGCCTGCGAGAAGTAATAGTCCAGCTCGCCAGGCCTGCCGAGCGATGGAAAAGCAAATAGGAGAAATATGCTGCCCACTGCGATGGCCGCCGCGCCCCCGACAAAACCCAGAAGCGCCAGTGGAGCCTGGACCATCCGTTTACTATTCATCACATCCTCTCCGTTGTTCTCCTCAAAGGCATCCATCGGGCTCACCTGGTGCATCCTCTACGGTTAAAACTATGGGCTGCACTGAAAAAGATCGCAGGATTTCGATAGGTATTTTATGAAAGCAGAAAATAATGATAAATCGATCTTTCATGGACATCTTCATGCAGGCGGCAATAGATGAGGCACTTGAGGGACTCAAAGAAGGTGGAGTTCCCATAGGGGCCGTTCTGGTCGAGAACGGCAGGATCATCGGGAGAGGCCGAAACAGAAGAGTGCAGGATAGCGATCAGCTCATGCATGCTGAAATCGATTGCCTGCACAATTCCAGACTCACAGGAGGCTATCACAACACAACTCTCTATTCCACCCTTATGCCCTGCTACCTCTGTGCCGGGGCAGTGGTGCAGTTCGGCATTAAGAAGGTGGTTGTGGGTGAAGAAAAGAGCGCTCCCGCGGCAAGGGATTTCATGCTCTCTCATGGCATAGAGGTAGTCAACCTTGAGATCGCTCAGTGCCGGGAGATGATGGAACGATTCATGAGCAATAATAGAGAGCTTTGGGATGGTTTTCTGGCAGAGCTGAACCCAGATCTATTGAAGCCTTCCGATCCGTCTATATCCATCCGTCATCATCTCTTGCCAGGCGACGTCGGATATATCACGTACCTGCATGCGTCTCTTCATGCTTTGCCGCAAGGCTGGGACCATACCTTTGACTCTTACGTTGCCATTCCGCTGGCTCAATTTGCCCTGAGAAGCAGCCCCCAGGAGCGTATCTGGATCGCGGAAAGAGAGGGCCAAATAGTGGGCTGCGTTGCTATTGTTAAATTCTCAGATGAAGAAGCGCAGCTGCGCTGGCTGCTCCTGCTCCCCGAGGTTCGGGAGAAGGGCTACGGCAGGAGGCTGGTAGAGGCGGCTCTGCAGTTCTCTTTAGAGGCAGGATACTCTTCCGTATTTCTCTGGACGGTGAGCACATTGCCTGCGGCGGCAGGGCTATATCGATCGATGGGCTTTGAGGAGAGAGAAAGGTTAACGCATGTGATTTGGGGCAGGGAAGTGACTGAGGTCAAATACGAATGGGCGGCGAAAAAATGATGAAAGGACCGGTACGATCCGGTCCTCTCAGATCTTCTCCTGCCGGTAGATGAAAAACCTGAGGCTATCGTTGTCCGCGGTCCGCAGTCCGATTTCCGGAAATAGTGAGACATCCCGGTTTTTGATGAGCATCATGGCGCTGTCCTTATTGTCCATGGTGATGACGCCGCTATTGGCATCGACAGAGGCGACGAGCATCTTGCCGAATGGTTTGTCGGGAACAACGGAGACCGGCTTTTCTGATATCTGCCAGATTCCGTCGACGATGGCCTGTGACGTTCTGCCGTCGCTCACCGCATCCTTAAAGTGCACGGCAATAGTCACCAACCCGTTCTGAGCGCCAACATTCGTCCGGTACCAGTAAGTCTTGTCGGCGATGGTAGCATATTCATTTCCGGGCGCGATTATCTTCGAGTTGATGACTACTCCATCCCTGGACAGCTCCAGGAAAGCTTTGCCGTTCTCATCGACCCCTTTCAGCAGAAGCCTGTAGCCCTCAGCCAGATCCAGGAAGTCGCCTTTGGCAAGAACTACCTTTTCGCTCTTATCCAGCAATATCTTCTCGATCTGCTCGCTGGCAAGTGAGTTCTCATCTATGGACTCTCTGAAGAGCATATCCTGCCCCATGTCGTCTGCCTGGCGATATCCGGCAAAGTAAGGCTCCCCCAAAAAGCCGATTATCAGGTATTTTCCCCAGTCCTGAAACTGCAGCTCCGCCATCTGGGCAGCAGTCTGATATGAAATGCCACATGGAGGGTCGCCGCTCAGCCGATTGCCTTCTGTGAGCGTCGCCGTCAGGGTCTCAGTTCCGAGATCCCTGTCGGCATCGTAAAAGAATCCGGCAAAGTTCTGCGGGCTCCAGGTGAATGACCCATCCTCCAGGTTATCATTCTCGCCGATAGTGCCGGCGATGCTGCTCAGGATATCATATGTTCCCTGCTCTGTGATCTGCCTGTAAAGATAAAGCCTCAAGGCATCGCTGTCTGCGGTCTGGAGATGAATATCGCCCATCAGAGGCGCATCGCTATTCTTTTGCAGGGCAATGGGCTGGCCGGCATTGTTCATAGTGATGATCCCGGCGGTGCCGTCTACCTCGTCAACAGACATTTTACCGAATTTGGCTCCAGCCTTAACCGCAGTGGACTCCTCCGATATCTGCCAGATTC
>DAONES010000183.1:0-3668 GCA_035403205.1 Methanothrix sp.
CAGATCCTTCTTGTAGGTGTAGGTCTTATCGGAATAGGTTGCATCATCCTTGCTGGGATAGGCGGTACTGGAATCAACCACAACTCCGTCTTTTCTCAGCTCCAGGTCAACTCTTCCCGATCTGATGTCTATGTTCCTGAAACCGAGCTGATAGCCTTCCTGAAGCGCTAGCGGCTCATTCTGCGTTACTATTATCTCTGAGTTATCATCAATAAGAATCTTTTGCAGCTGGCCCTTTTCCAGAGAATTGGGATCGTCAGATCGTATCAATGGGATCTGCATCCACTGAGATAGACCGGTATCGTTGAAGTAGCCGGCAAAGTACCTCTCACCCAGAAATCCTATGACATTGTAGCTGCCCAGTTCGCTTCGCCGAAATGAGCTCTGCGAAGCTTTTGTCGTGTAAACGACGCCGTAGGGCGCATCTCCGCTGAGATCATTTTCGTCAGTGATGGATATCTTGAGCTCCTCTGTACCGATATCCTTCTTTGGATCATAATAAAAACCAGGAAAGTTCTGAGGATTCCAGGTAAAGCTATCATCCGCAAGATTGCTGACGCCATTTATTGTTCCAGCCACCTCGCTTTTTAATTCCAGCTTTTCCGCGGCATGCGCAGATAGAGCTAAAAGCAAAGCTGCAACAGCAAGTGCAAAAATCATCTTCACATTTCTGACCTCCAGTACTCCAATAATTGCCCAGGGGCGACCGAATTCCAGCAACTGGATTCTGTCATCTTTAGATGTTATCGTCCATGGACATTATAGGTATATAGTTATTGTCACCTGCCGCGTCCCCATCGGCAATGACTGATATCGCTATTGATGAAAAATGACTGCTATTGCAAATAGTGCACTAAATCGCCCGAGCTTTCCTGCGCGCGGGCATCTGGCTAAATTGGCTGACAGATGCTTACGGAATCTCTGGTGTCCTTGGTTTCTTTTGCATTCCGGCATCATTGGTGTCCCTGGCATCATCAGCATCTTTTGCATCCTTTTCCTTGGATTGATCTTTGGGCTTTGCCTTGCCGTTGGGTTTGGTGATGAAGTAAGTGTAGCCCTTGAGTGTCCTGTTGAGCTGAGACTCAATCTGCTCGAGCTCCTTCTTGGGTATGCTCAGATGCTTGTCCACGCACCGATCCATGATCTCCCAGATGTAGTCCTTGGTCTCGTAGTTAAAAAAGTCCAGTAGCTTTCGGCAGGTATCGCCTTCGACCTTCTGGCAGATATACCAGTCATTGCCGTCGGCCATGACGTGCACCTCATGAGCGCAGCCCAGCAGGTTATGAAAATCGCCCAGTGTGTCCTGGTAGGCGCCCAGAAGGAAGATTCCTAGATAGTAATCCTCATTTTCCCTGAGGGTGTGCATATCCAGGTACTCCAGCCCCTCGCTGTCCCCTGCATAGCGCTTGATCTCCCCGTCCGAGTCGCAGGTGATATCCACAATCCGTCCCCTCTCAGCAGGCATCTCGCTCAGGCGATGCAGAGGAATGGTGGGGAAGATCTGCTCCACTCCCCACATATCAGGCACCGACTGAAAGAGGGAGAAATTGCCTATGTACTTCTGGCTGACCAGCTTCTTCAGCTCCTGAAATTCATCGGAATCGTCCTCGGCCTGCTTGGCGAGAATTGCCGCTTTCTTGCAGACCATCCAGAAGAGACTCTCGCCTTTGGCCCGCTCCTCCAGTCCGATGTTGCCCAGGTTAAAGGAGTCGTAAAGCTCATCGCGATACTGCAAAGCATCGTGGTAGTGCTCCTTGTAGTTGTCGATGTTGATCTCCTTGAAAGCGCTGCAAAGATCATCGATCTGGATGGGGTCTTCCTCGTTGGGTGCGCGCAAAAGTGAGTTTTTGGCATTCTTTTTGCCGATGATCTTGAAGATCAGCAGGCTGTGATAAGCAGCGATGGCTCTGCCGCTCTCCGAGACTATGGTTGGACAGGGGACATCCTCGTCATCGCAGATCTTCTGCACGGTATAGACCACATCGTTGGCATATTCCTGCAGAGTGTAGTTGGCGCTGGAAGGGGTCGCTGTGTTGGAGCCGTTGTAGTCCACGGAAAGGCCGCCGCCCACATTCAGGTATTCGATATTGGCCATCTTGCGCGCCTTGGCATAGATGCGGGCCGCTTCGTTCATGGCGTTCTTGATGGTCCTGATATCCGTGATCTGCGAGCCGATGTGAAAATGAATCATCTTCAGGCTGTCCATGAGTCCTTTGTCCCGCAGTATGTTCATCAGCTCCAGAGCCTCGCTGGTGGACAGGCCGAACTTGGCGGACTCGCCGCCGGATTCCACCCACCGGCCTGAGCCGCGGGCAAAGAGCTTGACCCTCATGCCCACGCGAGGAGTGATGCCCATCTGCTCGGCGTACTTCAGGATATCATAAATTTCCTCAAAGAGGTCAACTACGATCACTATATTATTTACATTATGAATACTCAGAGCAAGGCGCAGGTAATCCTCGTCCTTGTAGCCGTTGCAGATGAGAAGCGCCTCTCTGGGCAGGCCAAGGGAGAGAGCTGCCAGTAGCTCCGCTTTGGTTCCCACCTCCAGGCCGATGCCGTGCTTGGCACCGTATTTGATGATGTACTCGATTACCTCTTTTCTCTGATTGACCTTCATGGGAAAGATGGGCTGATAGTTGCCCTTGTAGGTGAATTCGGCAATGGAAGCCTGAAAAGCGCCGGTGATCTCATTGATCCTGTCCTCCAGGATCTGGGGAAAGCGCAGTAGCACGGGAAACTCGAGGTCGCTTGATCTCTCGATCTCCTCGATGAGGTCCATAATATCTACAGATTTCGCAGGGTCCTTGTTAGGTAATATTATAACGTTTCCTGAATCATTTACAGAAAAATAGCCATTGCCCCAATTCTCTATCCCGTAGAGCTCTAAGGAATCTTCAGCTTTCCACATCTTATTCACCCATCCCCATGTAACTCCGCTGTCCCCACGAAAACAGGGCTAATTGCATAGAAGTTTGCTAAGGGGCGCTTTTAAGTATATAAACCTTGATGCGATGGACAATCTTTAAGACATATCCAGACCGATGATGATGAGAATAAATCCTGAGGGATGCAATGGATCACGGTCACGATTTTATCTGCAAAGGCGAGAAGATTCGGACGACAATACCCATGAAGGAGAGGGGCGTTGCCGATCTGGTAGAGGATATGGGCAGAATGGGCTTTCAGGGAGGACAGCTCGGCACATCTCTGAGCGTCTGGAAGAAGATGCTGGATGAGGATGTTACCATCTTCCTGGGTCTTGCCGGTGCTATGGTTCCCGCGGGCCTGGGAGAGTTCATTGCCTACCTTCTCAGGGAGAGAAAGGTAGACTGCCTGGTAAGCACGGGGGCCAATCTGTTTCATGACCTGTGCGAGGGACTGGGCATCGTCCATTACCAGGGCAGCGCCTGCGCAGATGATGCCTATCTCAATGAGTGCAAGATCGATAGAATCTATGATGTCTTCGTGTCGGAGATAGAGCTGCACAAGGCCGACAATCACATATCCGACTTTGTAAAGAAGCTGGACCCGGCCCGGCGCTACTCCTCGCGGGAGTTGATGTACATGGTTGGAGAGGGCCTGCCAGAGACTACAATCCTCGGCGCCGCTCATAAGGCAAAAGTCCCCATCTTCGTTCCGGCCATTGGAGACAGCTCCTGGGGAAT
>DAONES010000184.1:0-3661 GCA_035403205.1 Methanothrix sp.
CTATCGAAAGCATATCCATCAGCATAAAGGCGTTTCTCACCGCCTTGGATCGGGCATGATTATTGAAGTACACCCTGACCTTGGCGGCCTTCAGCTCAGCAGCCTTGATGCGAGGAACCCAGGTCTCAAGTTGCTCCTTCTTGTAGAGGTAATCGTATCTGTTAAGCCTGTGATCGTCCTCCTTCTCGCCTCTGTCCCCGCCTCTGTCCTCCCCCCTGTACCAGATATCGTAATTGCGTCCGTGAAAGCGCACATAGGCGTGATCGGCAGTCTGCTCTCTATCCGCATGCGTCCCGGGGCCGTCGATCATAACACTGGCGACGTTTCTCTCCCTCAGAGCTTCCAGTGCCTCAGGATCGATCATCTTGCCACTCTCGACCAGCCAGCTCCTGTGCCTGAACTCGACCGCATAGTCATACTCCTTGCAGGAGATGCTGTCCAGAAGGCCCTTTAACGCGGCAAGAGCTGATGCATCATTCTTGAAGTAGGGAGAGAGCTGGAGCAGGACCCCGCCCAGAAGGCCGGCATCCGCCAGCGGCCTTATGCAGGTCTTCTCGAAAGAGGCTGCCCAGAAGTCCGCTCGCTCCAGGTCACCGTCCACGAGCGCCCTGTGGGTGACTAGCTGAGGAACTTTAACTGAGTACTCAAAGCCCTTCAGGCCTGTTGCCTTCTTTATCCAGGATTGGACAAGCATCTCGCCCGGAGGCCGGTAGAATGTGCTGTTGATCTCAACCGTCTGAAAATAGCCGGCATAATAGGAGAACCACTCGCCCATCTTTTTCGCCAGGCTCAATGGATAGAATTTTCCCACCCAGTCGTCATAAGACCAGCCGCTGCATCCCACCAGAATTGTCATGGCATTTTCATCAATTTGTTATCTTGCATTGCTACTATTGAAGCCTTTTTGCCGGGACACTTTCGCCCCGCGCCCTTGGCTCGACCTCATATCCTTGCCGGTCCAGCTATCTGGTATGGGCCATCTGAGGGAATGTGCGAGAATGTGCGAGAGACCACGCCAGAGGAATTGGTGACCGGATATGGGGCGAAGTTTTGAGAGTGTGAGGATGGGAGTAAAGGATGTATCTTCCCGGTGGCTGAAGGCCAGCCGGGCTCTTAGAAAGGATGACCAGATCCACGGGCAGATGGTGGCGCAGATGGCCAGAAAGCACTCCAGCGAGGCTTTCTATGCTCTGGATGACCCTCTGGAGGCAGCGGTATTCTCGGTGCTGGTGGAGATGAGAAAAGAGCTGGAGCGGATGAAAGTGGTGAGCATTAAGCCAGAAAGGATGAAAGAAGAATAGAGATATGTGGATCTTCGACACCTACTACAAGGGCTGTGTAGAGCTGTGGGGCCGGGAGAAGGGCGTCGCCAGAAAGAGCGCTGCCTATCCTCAGTCATTTTACATGCACCTGCCGGACCCACCCGCCCACAGGGAGATGATCGAGGCTCTGGAGAGCCGCTTTAGGGCTGAGGAGTGCAGCTTCAAAACCATATTCGGCACCCTGTCCGGCTACAGGATATTTGCCGACCGAAAGGTAGCCGAGAAGATCGAGATCCAAACCCGCCATCAGGCAGAGCTCTACAACGTCGACGTTCGCCAGGATCAGCGCTACCTGGCCGAGCACAATCTCTTCCCCTGCGGAGATGGGGAAGAATCCCGGTTCTCGCCGGATTTTGCCATCCCCCTGACCAGCCTGAAGATGCATATTGATGGCGATCCATTCCTGCCCGGTGATATCAGCATCCGGCGCATTGAGATTGAGAATGGCCGCAAGCGAAGGCTGGAAGGATCTGAGAAGGCGGTCATCTCCGATCTGCTCGATCTCATCCGATCCCATGATCCAGACCTGATTCTCTGCCCTCATGCAGACACCTGGATCCCGGCCATCGTCCGCAAGGCCGGAAGATATGGCCTGGATTCTACCCTCAGCCGCAGCGGCTTTTTCAAGTCGATTGGCGCACGTTCCTACTACAGCTACGGAAAGGTGAATCACAAAGAGGGCGCCCTCATCCCAGAGGGCCGGATACTAATAGACACTGCCAGAAGCTTCGTCTTTGCCGAGAGCGGACTCAAGGGCGTCCTCATCGCCTCCCGGCTATCCGGCCTGTCCCCCAATCTCACTGCCCGATTCACTCCCGGAACTCTCATCTCCAGCTACGAGGTCTTCGAGGCGCTGCACCGGAACATAGCAGTTCCCTTTCGCAAGAGAGATGCAGAGGAGCCGAGGAATATCTGCGATCTGAGGGCCTGCGACAAGGGTGGCATGATCTTCCAGCCCGAGCCCGGATTGTACGAGGCGGTCCATCAGATCGATTTCACATCGCTCTATCCTTCGATCATCGTGAAGCACAACCTCTCCCCGGAGACCATTCAGAATCCCGACCGGAAGGGCTTTTTGAGCACGGTGATCTCCTCGCTGCTCACCCTGCGCATTGAGACCAAGAGGCGAAAGAAGGTCAATCCGGAGTACGCTGGAATAGACTCCGTCCTCAAGTGGATGCTGGTAACCTGCTTCGGCTACACCGGATACCGCAATGCCAAGTTCGGCCAGATCCAGGTCCACGAGCGGATCACAGGAATCTCAAGGGAGCTGCTCATGTTTGTCAAGGAGCTGGCCGAGGGCATGAACTTCCGGGTTCTGCACGGCATCGTTGACTGTTTGTGGGTCATCGGCGAGCCCATAGCCAGCTTCAAGGATGTCGTGGAGAAGGAGACCGGCATCCTGACTGAGGTGGACTCGTACGACTGGATCGTCTTCCTGCCCATGGAGGACGGCTCTGGAGCCTACAATCGCTACTTTGGACGGCTGGAGACAGGCAATATGAAGATCCGGGGAGTTATGGCCCGCAAGGGAGATACGCCTGAATATGTGCGGCGGATGCAAAAGGAGATCTTCGAGGTCATGGCCGGAGCAGGGAGCCGGGTGGAGCTGAGGGGGCTCTTGGCCGAGGCAAGAGAGGTGCGCAGGAGATATCTGAAGGGGCTGGAAGAGGCGGACGTAGATGTTCGGGAGCTGGCCATTCACCGTCGGATCAGCGGGCTGAGCTACTCTCGCAGGTGTGCCGAGGCTTCGGCGGTAGCGGCTCACCGGAAGCTTGGCATCGCCCTGGCTCCGGGGATGGAGATGGGATACGTGGTAAAGGATGCTAAAAGGTGGGAGGCGGAGCCGGATAGGACCGCGTCGGAGTTTGATGCCGATTACTACCGGAGACTGCTGGAGAAAGCCTGGAAGGAGGCAGCGTATGCGTTTGATCAGGCAGGGTAATGGTATAGGGCGAGGGTAGGTGATGTTCTATCACAGTCATGAGTGAGGTGGGCGGAAAAATGGTGAGCTTACCGCTTGATTTATATACTATTACATTTTGAATATAATAGAGTTGTCAGACTATGAATTCGTATGCGATCATTAAATTGGAGCAGAAATTGGAGAATTTATTGGATCATGCTATCATGGTGTATTTATCTTGGAAGGGATGATCATGGGACGCCCCAGAAAAAACAGAGAGAACTTGGTTGGCAGGGCAGGTCGGCAGGCTATAGAGCAGGAAGATCTGCAGCGTGAGTCGCAGAAGTGGATGCGCAAGAAGGAGACGGTAGCCAGGTTTGCCAGGCGAACCGAAACAAGAGGCTGAATGGAGGGAAAAAATGAGCAATGAAAC
>DAONES010000185.1:0-3654 GCA_035403205.1 Methanothrix sp.
GCACAAATGCCATTTGCCGCCTTCTCCTGCCGGATCATGTAGTAGAGCACGAAGAGAACGCAGATGTTGCCCGCCAGTCCCAGCAATGCCAGAAACTGAGCCCGGTAAAAGAGAAATACCTGCACCAGGAAGATCTGAACCAGAACGGCATTCTTGAAGATCAGATAGGACTGAAGCCGATCTGTTCTTATCTTTATTGCCGCCACAATAATCAATGACGCTGCCAGCGTCGCTGAGAGCAGCCCCACCATATCAAAGAGAGAGAGGGTGGGAAAGATGGTATGCAAATCCACCGCCATCTCCAGCTTGACATAGAGCAGAAAGAAGTCAAGGCACAGGGCAGAGAGCGATTGCAGTATGAAGAACGCAATCATCGCATTTACAAACCATGATTTGGCCACCAGTTTGCGGTAGATCTTTCTGCCCCGATACTTGGCGGCGGTGTAAATGTCGGGCTTTGGGACCGGCACAGACTGCGTGGCATAAAGAAGCGCCCGCAGGGCCTTTGTCACCGGATCGGATGGAGAGCATTCTTTGAGCAGATCCAGGGCCTTTCTCCTCTCCCGGTGATCCAGATCCTCCAGGACCACCTCCTTGGCGATCTCCAGGGCATTGATCAGCTTCTCCTGCTCGCTCAGCACTGGCTTTTTAACGAAGTTATCGATGAGCAGATAGATCAGGACGAATACTATGTAAATCAGGGCCACAGTGGGCCGGTAGAAGTAGTCGTTGTCTCCGGTGATGAACTTACCAAGCTCGTCGATGAATGCCCCGAAACCAAGGCCCCCCAGGACTGCCACCAGATAGTAGGAAGACTTGTTGATGTACGCCAGGGCAATTACAAGGGCGATCATCATGAGCACTCCGCCCAAAAGGACATGAGCGATGTGCAGATTTCCCGGGCTGAAGCTGGGATAGCCGGTCAGGGCTAAGAAAAAGCGAATGGCCAGGACGGAAAGGACGGAAACGACAAGGAATAGCTCCAGGAGATTGGAAGCTTCCTGGTTTCGCATCATGTGACGGTTGAACAGCTTCATCAGAGACTCCCTGTTGCCTTGGCAAATCAAAATGGTGTTATGCCGGATGCGGCGCATCCGGCCAGAAATCCCAGGATCACGCCGGAATTCAGGAATGGCAGTCCCGCCTGCGGCTTATCTCGGGATGTGGTCATCAGCGCCATAAAACCGAGATAGGTTCCGAGCATGGCGCCTATGGTCGGCAGATTTATGCCCAAAAAACCGCCAACTGGAAGCGATGAATAAGCCGATACGACCAGAATGGTGGGAATGATTGCGTCCCCCAGCCCCAGGAAGAATGCGCCTTTTTTTCCGGCCGCCTGCAGGCTGCTGCTCCCAGCGCTGCCGCCGGGCTCGCCCTGATCCAGGGACGATGAGACCGCCCCAGCATCTTTTCGGAAGCTGTAGCTTCGGCTCTTCGGGACGACAAATAGCAGTGGGGCTTTGACCCTGATCACTCCCTCCGCCAGTGAGACCATGTGCCGGGTCTTGTAAACGGAGAGAGCATCGTAGACCGCCAGGATAACCAATAGCATCAGCGCGGGCAGGATGGTCATGCTCACCCCGAATAGCGAACTTATGCCGGCGCATACGGCGATGCCGAAGATGTCGATGACATACCACTCCGGATAGCAGCGGAGCAGGACAAGCGCAGCCACCGTAGGCAGCAGCGCCAGCAGAGGCGAGACAAAGGCCACCATCAGATAATAGATGCTTGTGGCGATCGATAGCTGTATGAATCCGTTGACGATCCAGTTCTTCTTCTTCTTGATGGCCAGAAGAAGAACGGCTGTAAAGGCCAGGATAAGGAGCATGTAGACAAAGGGATTGGAGGTTGATGACGGATCGGCAAAGACCCTGTTGTCGCTGGCCGATATTGCCGGAGTGATGGCGATAGCAAGGACCTGGACGGCTATGATGAATAGCAGCATCACCAGGACGGGAACTTTTAAGCTCGCGCTCATCTTCCTTCCCGCTCAATGGCTCCTGCGGGCAATTTCATTCTCATCGCTCTTTCTCTTCTCTTCCAGAAGTTCGAGATAGGAGCTTCTGATCGACTCGTGCAGGCCAAGCTTGCTCATTGCCGACATGACCCTGCTCTTCTGTTCCTCATAGCCGCCTTCACCCTGCGCCTCCGCCTCCACAAAATAGCCCAGCTCCTCCACTCTGTCAAGGGCGATAGTAACCCCTTGCCAGGAATACTTCTTCCTTTGCTTTTTAACATGAGCAGAGAGGACAAATCCCAACGCAGCGAGGATCTGCTCCATCTGCCCGGGATCATCGATCTTCACAGTTATTTCCAGGCGGGACTTGGTGGTCAGATCGAGCTTGGGTCCCTTGTAGGTAAGGCGCGCTCCCTCCTCCTTTATGCGAATGCGCAGGGCCTCATCGCTCAACCTGAAATCGCGCAGAGGGGAAGCGAAATAAAGGTCATGATGATTTTCAACCGCCAGAAGAGCGGCCCCCAGAGAGGCAATCCTCTCTTCGATGTCCTCCGGGGCGCGGGCCTTGACCTCAACCTCGATCATCTTCGGACCAGCACGGTGGCTCCATCCAGGCGCAGAACATCAACCGCCTCACCTGCGGAGAGGCTTTCCACAACTATCTCTGCTGCTTGCTCCGGAATCTCTATAGTCTCGCCGTCCACCGGGACGGCAATTGTTCCCCTGGCTTTCTGGTCTGCGACCACTGCCGGATCCATGCCACTGAGGGCTTTGATGATCTTGCCGCTCCGGTCCTTGAATCTGGGGCCGATCACCTTCATCTGCGGCTTGACTGCCACCGGCTTTCTCTCTATCTGGGGAATGCCGGTGCGGCTTTCTACCTGAGAGTTAGCTACGCCCACGAGATCAACGGTCTCCAGGGCAAGGTCTGAGTATACTACTATTCCCTGCAGAGGGCAGTTGAGTGCCATGCCCTTTTCTGCCTTATAGCGGCGCAGAGCGGCAGCAATCTCCTTGATTGCTAGCCCTGCCGGGTCTATGGCTGTGCCCGAGGGCTCAGGCCAGCTCTGCACATGAACGCTCTTTCCTGTGAGGGTATGATGAATCTCCTCGGAGATGAAAGGAGCAATTGGAGCCATGAGTTTGGAGATTGTCACCAGAGCAGTGTAAAGGGTATTCTGGGCGGCCCTCTTCTCGGGGCTGTCCGGGCCGTAGAGGCGGGCCTTGACCAGCTCGATGTAGTTGTCAGCCAAGACCTCCCAGGCAAAGCCACGAATGGCCTTCATGGCTTCATCAAACTGGAAGGCATCCATGGCAGTGGTCGCCTTTCGGATGAGCGAGTCAAGCTCGCCCAGAAGCCAGCGGTCCACCTGACCGGGCTTTGCATCGATTTTGGCAATCAAGGGCAGCGAGAAGCGATAGATCGACCAGAGCTTCTGCTGGAAGCGGCTGGCTGCAGTGATCTCCTTCCACTGGAACATGATGTCGTTTCCGGGAGAGCCGCCCATTGCCGCCCACTGGCGGAGGGCATCGGCTCCATTGCTCTGGAAGACCTCCTCAGGCCGTATGAAATTGTTCAGGGACTTGGACATCTTGTGCCCGTCCTCTCCCAGAGCCATGCCGTTGACGAGAATTGTATCCCAGGGCCTCACGTTCTCCAGGGATTTGGTTCGCAGGATGGTGTAAAATGCCCA
>DAONES010000186.1:0-3643 GCA_035403205.1 Methanothrix sp.
GCTCAGTGTCTCCGGAATAGACGATCACCTTTTCCTCCGATTCCAGGCGATACGCAAGAGCCGGCACACTATGGCGGGCCTCCTCGACAAAGATATCAAAGCCCTTGAGGGCAAATGAGTCCATCGGTTTGAGCTCTTGCACCGATGCGCTCATCTTGTCGAGGTTGGGGTAGACGCTTTTGGCGATCCTGAAATAGGCCTCTGTGCCCTGAGGCCCGAATATATGCAACGCAGGCAAGTTCGCCAGAAAGCGAGCATTTGCCAGCGCCAGCAGGTCGGAGACATGGTCCAGATGAAGGTGCGTGAGAAGGACGCTGTCCAGCGCTTCCAGGTCATGTCCCACCTCGTCCAGGCGCAGGAGAGTTCCCGCCCCACAATCCATGAGCAGAGCTCTATCGCTCTCCACCAATATCGCCGCCTGAGAGCGCCCGGGCTGAGGGACTCCTACACCCGTCCCCAGCATGGTAACCTTCAGGCTCATATCATTCTTCCAGGCACCTAATGGGAAATAGTGATACTCGTATCCTCAATGGACATTATCCAAAAATTTTAGAGCTAGAGATTTGGCTTATAGCCTCGCTGCTCATCCACGCTCTCAATAGTGGCAATGGCGTGCTTGAAGATCAGTATCTCACCCTTTGTAGTCAAGAGAACGATCTCATAAGAGTTGAATGAGTCAACAATCCCAATGACCGGTTGGCCACCTGAGACCAACCTAATTGTGACCTTCTTGCCTTTGAATTTGGGAATGAATTGCGGCAATGATTGTCTTGTAGTGGGCTTTTCATCTTCAGACATTTCCATCCATTAACTATATGCAGCCACTATTTATTAATCTGCCCCTTCTCTTTGAAGATTGCTCATCTGTTTCTGAAAAGAAATCTTCTGCAAATTATCGGATAAGCGGAACAGGAAAGCGAAATGCTTTGGATTATGCCAGGCATGCGAAAGCTGCCGGTTTCACCGATCGCGGCCGTCGATGAAACGCGACAAGACGCGATCACATGCCGGAAAAGACGTTGGCTTTTCGGGATTGGTATTGGGCCTGAGTTATCATGCCGGCATCAAGCATATCATGCAGCTGCATGATCTCCTTTACTTTTTGATTTATTTGTTCCAGGTATTCAGGTTTTTCCAAATCCCCTAATTCTTTGGGAAGAATCAGGCTGCGTTGACCTGAACCCCAGAGCTCCGGAGCCAGGGTTCTGATGGAACCTAAGAGGGAGGCCAAATCTGCATTTGATTCATCGATTATCAGTTTCATATTTCTTCCCCCAATTATCATCCTTATTTGCTGTTCTGATTTAAGAATATTTTCATGCTTTAAGGATGTTCTTTGGGATAAAGAGAATCTGGTATGAATAAATGTTGGTATGAAGTGAGTTTGGTAGGAAGATAGGCTAGTATAAATAGATATTAGTATGAAGAAAAGTTGGTATGAAGAAAGGTTGGTATGAAGAGAGGTTAGCAGAAGTGAGGTTGGCATGAAGAGAGGACTGGATGGACCTCGCCACCCATTCCTTTGAAAAATACTAACAAGTTCCGCTGATGGTTATAACATTGTTTCCTTCATTGGTCTCCGTGATTTGGTTGTCCGGATCTGCGGTCACGGTGATCTCGTTTGCACCGCCGCTTCCAACTGATGAAGTGGCACTGGAGAAGCCGACGGTCTCATGCAGAGAGCCTCCTGTGACCGGCATGAGCAACGTAAGCTCAGCCACCGCAGTTGGCGATCCCATGCGGTTTTCCAGCACCCTTATCTTTACCGGCTGATATCCGGAGGAGCTACTGGATGGCGGAGTTAACGTAATCAGGAATGAGACGGCATTGCAGCTTGTATTGTTCGGATCTGCAGATATCGACAGATCAGAAACTGCTTGATCATTGAATGGGGCGGAGATCATAATCGGGGATACTGTCTGCCGACTCTGTCCTGCGGAGTTCTGATCATCTGTCCTGGGAAGCTTGCTGCCCAGGAGAGGGCTGTCCCGGTTCATCTGGGAGTCTGCCATTGAAGCCAGCAATAGAAAGATGCATAATAGCATGGCCAATTTTGATATATTATTCCATATCTTCATGATACTCGAGAAAGAAAAATGTGGATATAACCATTTTGGGCGGGAACAAATCCCTAAATAGATGCTTGAAAGATCTAATAGGCTATGACTGCAAAACCCATTTCCTTCAAGATAACTGCCGAGATGGAGGAATATATCCGCGCCCGCTCTACCGACTTGCGTGTGGCCACCACCTGCGAAGGGCCTTTGATGTTCTCTGTCAGGATCAGTCCACCCAAAGCGACAGATCAGATAATATTAGTAGGAGACCGCAAGGTCTATATTTCTGCTGTCCAGGCGCCCTACATCAAAGCAATTGACGATAAGATGCTTCCGCGCTGCGCCCTTGAAAAGAAACGAAAGTAAAATAGCTACAGTGGCTCTGTGAACCCACTCCATTTCATTCATCAGGGAATGGATATCTCTTTTATTTGGGATAGAATTTGGAATTGATTTCCTCACGCAGCTTGAATCCCTTCAATCCTGAGATGGCCAGAAAAGACCACCAAAGAAGAAGACATCCAAGAAGCCCCAAAGAGATCAGGATATAATCCATCATCTACAGCTCCTTGATATTATTGCACATCTTATACCTATATAGACGATTGTGACCAGCTAATCCGTCCATAAACAAATCACACATCAAGTATGATATTCCGCCAACCCTATACCAGTGAAAGCTATTACAGTGTTTAATTAACACAGTATCTATATATTACTACTATATAAGTTTATGCACAAGCAAATGATATAAATAACGCAGTGGGCAATAGATGGCAGACAGATAGCAATTCAAGTCAAAATATATAAAAAATTTAGCGTTTATGTCGCCAACCATCAAGAGCGCGCATGGATTTGGCACGATGGGATATCTGATTCTTCATTTCCATATCCATCTCCGCCAGGCTTATGCCATTGACATAGAATATGGGGTCATAGCCAAATCCGTGGTTGCCCCGCGGCTCAAAGCCTATCTGCCCATGCACCTCTCCGGAGAATAATTTGGTTTCCATCCCCGGTTCAATATAAGCGACAACTGATTTGAAGTAAGCTGCCCGATTCTCCTCGCCTTCCATGAGCCGCAGTATCCCGGCATTGCCGATCGTCTTCTGCACATACGCAGAATAAACGCCCGGAAATCCTCTCAGAGCCTGCACAAAGAGGCCTGCATCTTCGAGCATCACCTGCCCCTCCTGGCGGAGGGCGACCTCTTTCATGCCATAGAGAGACACTTCTTCTAAAGTGTCTGCCTGAATCTCGGTATAGCCGATGTCCCTCTGCACGAGATCACCAAATATTGCCTTCGCCTCAGCGTACTTTCCCTTATTGCTGGTCACAAAATAGATCATACCGCCCTCTTTGCCCCTTTGCTCTATTAATCTTAGCTGTCCTGCCAGGCCCACCAAGGGCAACGTTTTTAGATGCCTAGCACAAAATGGAAAGGGTTAATGCGGGATCTGGTGAGTCTAAAATGCAGCTAGGAGACAGAATCTCCGTAAAGAAGAACGGCACACGCTATGAGGGTGTGATTATGCCTGGACGGCGCGAAGGATACCTGGTCATGAAGCTGAAAAACGGCTACAACA
>DAONES010000187.1:0-3633 GCA_035403205.1 Methanothrix sp.
CAATTCCTCTTCCTTCGACAGAATCTCCTCAATCAGAGATGCGATGTCAGCCTCTCCATCCCAGTTGTTTGTGAGAATATCGTTTGAGCCAATTTCGTTTCTAACCTTATCGGCAACAAACGCAGAAAGAAAGATGTCGTCCACATAGCCGTAAGGGCCGTGTAGCTCCTCCGGGATGATATCGTTGGGCAAGATGAAATAAGCAATGGCAGAGATGATAATTGGCCTTAACCGAATCGGCAATATGGGATCATCGAGCATCTTTGTCAAGAGCCGGTAAAGCTCCGGTGCCTGATATATCAAGTCGTCGTGGCGGCCTTCATAGGCAGATATTTGCTTTTCGAGCAATTTATCAAATGAATTCAAGTATTATCCCTCTATTTTGGCAAATGGACAGATATCTCTAAATTCTTCACAAGCCGAACAGTAATCGCAATTTGGCGGGAAATCTCCTGCCTCGATTTGATCCAGAATATCTGTCAGCCTCGATTTCGCCTTTGCTTTTCGGTCTTCTGACCAGGCGGTTGAATGCTGCTTTCCATCACCTAAAAAGTGAACAGTCGTCTTCTCCACCTTAAGGCCCAAGCTCTCCTCAGCGCCAAGAGCATAGAGGTCAAGCTGAAGGTCGATGCCTTCTTTCTTCAGCTCATCGGCCTTTGATGTCTTGAAATCCACAATATCTATGCCCTCATTTTTCTCTCGTCTCAAAAGATCGATCTTGCCCAGCATCACTTGATCCTGCAAGGTAAACGAAAAGCTGGTTTCAGCTCGAAGGGCTGCGGAGAGGCTGCTTTTGTGCCCCTCTACATATCTGCTAAGCTGCTTTATTGCCGCTTTCTTGAACTGATCTTCCCTCTGCGGCTTGGTGCGACGATTCGAGACCCATGTCTGGGAAACGATATCTGCGATGTCCTCCTTTCCCGGTATCCTGCCTTCCGCAGCTCTTATGTGGATCTCCTGCAAAGCCCTGTGGACATTAGCACCGTATCCCACCGGATCCAGCCATGGCGGCCTGAATCCATAAACCACCGCAAGCTTGTAGCGCATGGGACATTGCAGGAAGTAAGCGAGCTGGCTGAAGCTATGCCTCTGCCTGGGACCGTTGTGGGCCTTGCCTTTACTAATCACCTTTTCCACATAGGCATTGGCGAGATCGGAGAGTGCTTGAAGGTCTTCCCCAAACATCTCTTTGACGAAGGGGCTGGGGCCGCCTCCACGCTTATTAACCACATCTGCGGTTCCCACCAGCAGCAGGTCTCGGGCTCTGGTGGCAGCCACATAGAAAAGCTTCCTTTCATCAACCATATGCGGGTCTTCAACTTCCGGTTTGCCACTGGCCCGCAGATTATAGGGAATCTCATATGGGTCTTTGCGTCTGCTTGTAGGGAGCCTTCCGTTCATGGCTGAGCCTATGATGACCACGGGAAACTCCAATCCCTTGGCCTGATGGATGGTCATTATCTGGACCGCTCCTTCTTCTGGCGGAATGGAAACCTGGTTCATTCCGCCTTCTTTTAGGAGTTTGATGTATTGAAGGAAAGGATAATGGTTTCTTGTTTTTCCGTATTCATCCCAGGAAGCTACAATATCGCTCATCTGTCCCAGATTAAGAAGGGCTAACAGATCCCGTTCCTGCTCGAAACGAGATACGCATCCTGTAATAGCCAGCAGTTGATAATAGACTTCCAGCAATGAGTGGTGCATCTTGCTTTGCACCTTCTGTTTGAGTTCAAGAAGGCCGAGAAGCTTCATGCGGTCATCCTGGATCTCGACTCCTATGGACTTCAGCCCCTCATCTGTGGCCACGCTCAGAAGATCATCCTTGAATTCCTGAAGTGCATGCCGAGTCTGGCCGTTAAGCCCCACAAGAGGATGGCGAATATAGTGATCGCCCCAGGGCTTTGAAGCTCCCAGGAATATGAGAAGCTCATAGATGCCCGCGATATCTGCTCTCTCGAAAAAGCTGCCGTCTCCCGTTACATGGCAGGGAATTCCTGCTTCAATAAAAGCGTTGATGTAAGCTCCGGCAGCGGATTTAACGCTCCGAAGGAGAAGGGCGACATCGCCGTAGCTGGCAATCTTGCCAGCCTTATGAAGGCTCTCGATAAGCTCCACCGCAGCCTCGGCCTCCTCAGTCGTAGTATGCCTGTAGACCATGAGGACATCGGTCTTGCCGTCACGAACCGCCTTTAGGTCCTTTTGTATGCGGGCGGGATTGTTGACTATGACCTGCTGAGAGTACTTGACAATTGGGTTCAGGCTTCTAAAGTTGTGTTCCAGCTTGATCTCCCTGGCATTGGGATATCGACTGCGAAAACCGCCTATGTTCTTCACAGTAGCGCCGCGGAAGCGGTATATGCTCTGATCGTCATCACCAACAACAGTGAGATGCCCTCCGTCGGCAGCGAGGAGGGAGAGCAGCTTATCCTGGGCGGCATTGGTGTCCTGATACTCGTCAACCAGGATCTCTTTGTAGCGTTCCCGGCAAGCGGCCAGAACTTCGTTATCCTGCAACAGATCCAGCGCACGACACTGCAAGATGGCAAAGTCCATCAACCCCTCTTCTTTCAGAAGGTCCAGATAATGAGAATAAGCTTCTGCTACCACTGATCGCTCTTTCCACAGGGCCGTCTCATCGAGACAGCAGCAGGCGGAGTTCTCATCGCACCAGGATTCAAGCCTGGAAGGCTCGACCATCTCCTCTGTGGCCAGGTTGAAGGAATGTATTACGCCTCGGAAGAATTGGTGGGGTAGTCCCTTAACGATCTCATCCAGGCCCAAAACCTTGCGATTGGCATATACGAACGATAGTTGCGCCATCTCGTCAAGGATGCGGAAATCGCCGGAGACGCTCTTTGGATAGCGACGCAAGATCTCTGTGCAGAAGGAATGAAGTGTGGAAACCTGCATCAGCTCCACGTTCACTTCCGGGAGCTTTTGCTGGATGCGATCCTTCAGCTGCAGAGCGGCCTTATTGGTGAAGGTTGTCACCAGCATATTCTCTGGATGGGCATCTCCAGATAGGATCAGATGAGCCACACGTCTTGACAAAACTTCAGTCTTGCCAGATCCAGGACCTGCTACAATTAAGAGAGGACTGCCTCTATGAAGGACCGCTTCTTCCTGCGGTTTCAAGAGACCTTCAAGGAGCTTTTCAGGGGCATTAACCATTGAACCGCTTCCCTAAGCTATCATGGCATGATAGCTGCGACTTTTATTAGATGCAGTAGTACTTATGTATCCATCGTGGCATTAAAATCTTAAATGTATTGATCGAGGAAGAAATCTATCAGTCTCAGAATATTCTATAAAGTCGGTCACGGGTCCAGGATGCAAATACAAATAAATACGCTGCTGCCAAGAAGTGCTTAAGATGGACCACGTCTCAATCCTCCGCCTCATCGCCGACCTGCGCCGCCGCCATGGAGAGCTCGAGGGCGTGGAAGCCAAGGCCGCCCACAAAGGCACCCCCGCCGATCTCTTCAAGCCCCTTTCCGCCTTTGCCAACCGCGCCGGAGGCGGCATACTGCTCTTCGGCCTGGACGAGGACGCCGGCTTCAAGGTCGTGGGCGTGGGCAATCCCCGCAAGCTTCAGGAGGATCTAAGCGGTCTCGCCGCCCAGATGGAGCCGCC
>DAONES010000188.1:0-3628 GCA_035403205.1 Methanothrix sp.
TCTTCTGGCGTCTCTGCGAGATCTCCGCGCTCGTCGCGACGCAGATACCTCTTCTCCAGTACCGCTGTAGCATTGCTGGTAAGGGAGAGCTTTTCGGCCATGGCTGCGGAATCCTTCTGCCGGTCGAGCCTGATGGCCTCAGAATCGCCGATTTTTATATTCCCGGTCATTGCAGCATCCTGATGGTTTTAGATGCAGAATTGATATAAACATAACCAGCTAATGAGAATAAGATGAAGATTGCAATCTCAGGAAAAGGCGGTGTGGGCAAGACCACCCTGGCCGGCACCCTGGCCAGGCTCTTCGCCCGCGACGGCTACAATGTTCTGGCAGTGGACGCAGATCCGAGCATGAACCTGGGTTCGGCCCTGGGAATATACAAATTGCCCAAGCCCGTCACCGAGCACAAGGACCTGGTTTCAGAAAGGGCGGGCATGCCCGGCGGCATGTTCAAGATGAATCCCAAGGTCGACGATGTGGTGGCCATGTGCGGCTGCACCGGTCCGGATAACGTCAAGCTGGTGGTCATGGGGACCATCGATTCCGGCGGCTCGGGATGCATGTGTCCTGCCAACGCCTTCGTCAAGGCTCTGATCAGGCATGTCATCGTCCGGGAAAAGGATCTGGTGATCCTGGACATGGAAGCGGGCATCGAGCATCTGGGCAGGGCTACCGCCCGCGGAGTTGACGCCATGATCGCCGTGGTCGAGCCTGGCATGAGATCCATTGAGACTGTGGAGAGAATCATGCAACTGGGAAAGGAGATCGGCATAACCAGGTACTTTGCAGTTATAAACAAAGCAGACAACCCCGGCCCAGTGGCCGAGAAGCTGGCCCAGATGGGCATACCGGTCCTGGGAACCATTCCCTTCGACAAATGCCTGGTGGAGGCAGACCTGGCAGGAAAAACGCCCATAGATGCCGGCTGCCCGGCAGTCGAGTCGATAAAGGTGATCAAGGGCAAACTGGAAGAGATGTTCGGCGAAAAGAAAAATTAGAATTGAGCAGGCTTTATTAGCAGAGCTAAAACTCCAGGCTGCCTGCTTTTATTCCCTCTTTTACAATCGACCCTATTACCTTTGATCCGGGCCCCATTATGCGGCAGGCCTTAGCAGCCTCCTCCTCGGATACCACTACCACGAAGCCCATGCCCATGTTGAATGTGCGGTACATCTCCCCTTCATCCACATTTCCCTGCTCTTGCAGGAAGCGGAAGACCGGCTGGGGCTCAAGTGGATCGGTGATCTCAAAGCCCAGCGAGGAGATGCGCCGCAGCTTGAGAAGGCCGGAGCCGGTGATGTGGGCCAGGCCATGCACATCGCAATCCCTCACGAGCTCCACAATCTCGGGATAGATCCTGGTGGGGGTGAGAAGCTCCTCGCCAATGGTTTTCTTCCCGCCCGGCATCTGGTCGAAATAGGTGTACTTGGAC
The DNA here is from genome assembly GCA_035403205.1 of Methanothrix sp. GTDB lineage: Archaea > Halobacteriota > Methanosarcinia > Methanotrichales > Methanotrichaceae > Methanothrix. The sequence goes on from DAONES010000188.1 coordinate 1,433, forward strand.
TCGGCTATGATGCGCCGGGCCAGCGTATAGCCGTTGCTGTGCAGGCCGCTGCTGGGAACGCCCACTAGCACGTCTCCTTTCTGAATCTTCTCGCCCGTCACCACCTTGTCCTTATCGACGATTCCGATAGCCGTTCCGGCCAGGTCAAAGCCCCGAATGATCTCCGGAAGAGATGCCGTCTCACCGCCGACAATCGTCATATTGGATATCTCCGCGCCCCGGGCAAGGCCTACGGCAATCTGGGCCGCCCTCTCCGGGTCGACCTTCTCTACCGCCAGGTAGTCAACAAAGGCAATTGGCTCCGCCCCGATGGCATAAAGGTCGTTTACATTCATGGCTATGCAATCGATGCCCACCGTATCCCACTTGGAGATGGCATTGGCGATGAGAACCTTGGAGCCAACCCCGTCAGTGGTCATGGCCAGGGCAAAGCTTCCCATGTCCAGCAGACCGGCATAATGGCCGATCTCGGTCATGGGCGCTCCGAAGCCGCTCCGCTTGGCTGTCAGCACTGCCTTCATGGCGTCAATGGACCTGTTCTCCAGGTGAATGTCCACGCCGGCATCTGCATAGGTGAGCTTTTTCATGCCTCGCCACCCAACCCGAACTCGCGATGCAATTCTTTTACGGCCTGCTCTGCGTCCTTTGAGGATACCACGAAGGAGATGTTATGCTGGCCCGATGCCTGGCTGATCATGACGACATTGATCTTGGCGGCGCCCATTGCCTTGAAGACCCGAGCGGCCACGCCCGGAGTGCCTGCCATTCCCGCCCCCACAACCGCCACCGCGCAAACGTCATGGTCATGCGATATCTCCTTGACCAGGTCTCTGGGAAACTCCGCCCTCAGTGCGTCCTCTGCCTTCTCCACCTGCCGCTCCTCAATTACCATGGAGATATTGGCCTCCGAGGAGCCCTGGCTGATCATGACGATATTGATTCCCGCCTTCGCCAGAGCGGTAAAAGCGCGCGCTGCGACTCCCAATGTTCCAATCATGCCCGCTCCCGAGATGTTGAGCAGGGCCACGTTCTTGTGCAACGTCACCGCTTTGATGACATCGGCTTTGGGAACATCATCGTGAACTATGGTCGTTCCAGGGATGTCAGGATCAAATGTGCATTTGACGCGCACGGGAATTCCTTTCCGGATCGCAGGCTCAATGGCCCGAGGATGCAGAACCTTAGCCCCGAAATTGGATAGCTCCATCGCCTCCCGGTATGATATGGTGGGAATGGACTTGGCTTCAGAGACTATCTTGGGATCGGTGGTCATGATGCCGGAGGTCTCCTTCCAGAACCAGATCTCGTCGGCGTCAATTGCCGCGCCGATCAAAGAGGCGGAAAGATCAGATCCGCCGCGACCCAGTGTGGTGATTGTGCCCTTCTCGTCCTTGGCTATGAAGCCCGTAACCACGGGCACCCCCTTGAAGGGAAGCAGCCTCTGGGGTATGAGATTGTACGTCTTTTCCAGGGGCCGGCTGTCACCGTAATTGCTATCGGTTACAATTCCGGCGTCTGCGCCGGTAAAATGCTCTGACGGGATTCCCATGTCCCTCAGCACGCCGGAGAGAATGGGCGCAGCCAGTTGCTCACCATAGCTGGAGATGTAATCCAGTGAGCGCGCCGTAAGCTCGCCCAGGTAGCAGATGCCGATGTAGGCCTTCTCAAGCTCAGAGAGCTTCGTTGATATGGTTTCTCTAACCTCTTTGGCAATCTGAGGGTCCTTTATGGCATCAGCGATAGCCTGATTGTGTCTGTCCGTCAATTTCTCCATAAATTCTATTACGTCTGCTACGTTGCCCTCTTTGGCCGCCTTCCGGGCGCAGGCCAGCAGCTCGTCAGTGACGCCTTGCAGGGCAGAGGTAACCAGAACGATCTCATTGTCGCGGCTGAAATGCAAGACCAAGTCGCCTACATGCCGCAGCCTGTTTCCATCAGCAACGGAAACACCACCGAATTTCATTATCAAGCGCGCCATCGCAAAAACCCTTCTTTGCTATCCTCACAGCGATTTAAGCTTTATCCATAATTATAATTTCATTTCAGATTTCTATTCTGAGAGTATCTCGAAAACGCCCTGAGAAGGCCGAAGGCTTATATAGGTTGAATCCTAGGTTTCCAAGTCCTAATCAGGATTTAACCTTTATCTTAAACTTCGCGAGGCGTATTATGGGCAAGAGGAAGAAGATAGCAGAA
>DAONES010000189.1:0-3590 GCA_035403205.1 Methanothrix sp.
TGCTGAGGGGCTTTGGTTTTGGCGGTGGTGCGGGCCGGGGCGGCGGGGAGAGCATCTTCGATATGTTCTTCGGCGGTGGCCGGGGTCAGCCGGCCCGCGGCCGGGATCTGCGTTACGACATAGACATCTCGCTGGAGCAGGCGGCTTCGGGCCTTGAGTCAACCATTGAGGTGCCGAGAACAGAAAACTGCCCCACCTGTCACGGCAGCGGAGCCAAGCCCGGCACCAACCCCACCACCTGCAGCAACTGTCGCGGCTCCGGCCAGATAACCCGCGCCCAGAATACGCCCTTCGGACAGATGGTCACCACATCCCCCTGCCCCAAATGCGGCGGCAGAGGGCAGATCGTTGTCACACCCTGTTCAGACTGCTCAGGCTCGGGAAGGGTGCGAAAGAACCGCAAGATCAATATCAAGATTCCTCCTGGCGTGGAGGACGGCCAGCACCTCAAGCTGCGCGGGCAGGGCGACTCCGCCGGGCAGGGAATGGAGAACGGAGACCTTTATGTGGTCATAAGCGTCCGGCCCCATCCGCTCTTCCAGCGGGTGGAAAGCGACCTGCTCATGGAGACGCCCATCAGCTTCACCCAGGCGGCTCTCGGAACCGATCTGGAGGTCGCCACTCTCAGCGGCCGGGCCAAGATCAAGGTTCCGGCGGGAACACAGACTGGAACCATCTTCCGGCTGAGGGGAAAGGGAATGCCCAGGCTGCAGGGCCTTGGAAGCGGCGATCTGCATGTCAAGGTCAGGATCAAGACCCCCTCCGCCCTGACGGAACGGCAGAGGCAGCTCTTGGAAGCTCTGGCGGCTGAGTTTGGCGAAAAGAGAAAGAAGCAGACCGAGAAGGAAAAGAGCCTCATCGACAAGATCGTGGATGAGGTGAAGAGCGCCGTCCAGTAGCGTTCCGATTTCTCGCCCTTTTTTAGTCGATTTTTTCTGTAGCACCAGATTCAGATTCTCCCTATCTGGATCCACCCTATTTCGATCACAAATGATTATATGTTAATAACCCGCGATTATTATTGGTAAAACAGTTCAGACCGATATGCAAACGGATGTGTTCGCAATGAGAATTGAATTGCTAGTACTCGGCATCTGCCTGATGGCTTTGGCCACACCAGGACTTGGCACGCTTCCCAGCGATGCGCAAGTAATAAATCTGGACGAAAGCGTTAGTGGTTACCCGCCGGGAGCCTATTACAGGGTGGAGATTTCCGAGCCGGCAACTTTGCAGGTTGTTTTAGATGAAGTGCCTGCGGAAATGCAGACCCGTGTCTCCATTATAAATGAGCAGGGAGCCTGGCTTGCCAGCGAGGACACGACAAAACCGGGCGAGAAGATGACGGTAGAGGCGAGTGCAGAATCGCCCGGCTGGTATTACATCGCCATACTGGAGCTAAATGGAAAGACCCTTGCCGACCCCTATTCGTTCCATGTTTCTGCATTGTGATTGAAAATCGCAGTTCGGCGACGATTCGGGCTGATCCATCCGCGGATCAGGATGGAAAAAACTGAAGAAAATAAAGAATGATTCAGCATTCACATTTTTCGTTCAGATAGATGTAGTAGCGGAGCGGATATACGCCGTCAATCACATCTTGATCAGCGGTCTTGATCCTGATGTTGCCCAACAGTTCGATGTCTCTGTTCTTGCTGAGCGCTATGTTGTTATCCTTGTTGTCCAGGACGATGGTATCGGCGCTGACACTGGAGATCCTCATCTTTCCGTATTCGGCATCTATCTTGACCGGCGTTGGCGTATCTGAGATCTGCCAAAGGCCATCCGCAGTAGCCACGGTCTGATTCTGGATGACGACGGCATTCTTGAAGTGGACTGCAATTGTTGCCAGTCCCTTCTGTTCGCCTAAATCCGTTCTGTAGATGTAGGTCTTATCTGCCATCGTCGCGCCAATTTTTGAGGGCGTCAGGACCTTGGAGTCTACCGCCGCGCCGTTCTTTGTGAGCTCAACGAGCATGCCGTTGCTATCGATGTATTTGATGGCCAGCACATAGCCCTCTTCAAGCTTCAACGGCTGGCTGGCAGTGACGGTCGTCTCGTCATTTCTGTCCATCAATATCGTCTGAAGCTGCTCACTGGCCAGGGAGATTTCGTCTATGGATTTTGTCAACAGAATCTGATTCGATTCGTCCACATTTTCATTTTCAGCGTACCCGGCAAAGTATTTCTTGCCCAGAAAGCCAATGACATTGTATGAGCCCCAGTCAGCGAATTCGAAGTCATTTCGTTGGGCCGTTGTGGTGTAAACGACGCCATTGGGCTCCTCCAGCTTTCCATCAGTGATATATGTAGTGATCATTTCCGTTCCCAGATCCTTATCGACATCATAATAGAAGCCCGGAAAAGTCTGGGCGTTCCATTCGAAGTCTCCTGTGGCCACCTGACCGCGGATCTCTCTTGCATCTATAGTTCCAGAAATAAACAATGCCGCCAGCAGGATGATAAAGCCGATAACCCCATGCATTCTAATGAAGATTCCTCGATGGTTATTATCTCTTTCAAAGTATGAAAACGTTTTTGCAGGGCTAAAAAAAAGCAGCAGCTTTTCGAAATATTTTTCTAGGAAAATGAGCTATCGACGAGCGCATCTTATCCTGCAAGCTTGCCCCTGGAGATCCTGTGCTCGCCCTCGCTGTCGTGCACGATGCATTCCATCCCTTCTTTAGCCTCGCCCCTCTCAAAGTCCCGGTATCTCTCCAGGAGATGGATGGCCTCCTGAATCTCGGTGATATAGCGCTTGAGCAGGCTCTCTGCCAGCTTATTCGCTTCTTTCTGCTCGATCTTTCCGCCCAGTCCCCGGCACTCCGAGTGCATCAATCTGCCTTCATCCAGATAGAATGGATAGGTGCGACAGAGCATCGGCCGGACTGGATAGATGCTACACCTGCCATCTCGATAAAACCGGCAGGCATCATTCTCTTTTTGCAGCCTCCATTCCAGGGTATGAAAGCATCCTTCCCTGTCCCACTCCCCGTCCTCCGGTGGCGCCACAGCCTCCAGCCAATCGAGGTCCGTGGCCCTCTGAATGCGCCTTATCTCCTCTGGAAAAGCGACCACGCTGTTGTCCTCTCCCCGGCAGCATTCTCCGCACTTCTGGCAGCGAAATCCAGTTTCTTTGATCCGGGCGGCCAGATCAGTCTGGGAGATGCCTTCTGCTACCAGGAGATCCTTCTTGAGCCCGGCTATCCTGTCTTGCAGATCTGCCATCTATCTCTTGCACAGGGCGATGAAATTGTCCAGAAGCTCCGGGCCGCATTGGGTATGCACGACCTCTGGATGCCACTGCACTCCGTAGAGCGGCCTCGAAAGATGCTTCATGGCCTCAATCTCGCAAACATTCGATCTGGCCAGAATTTCAAAACCCACAGGAAGTTCTGAGACCTGATCCATGTGCGAGGCCCAGGTCCTGAAGCTGGCAGGCAGGCCTTTCAGGATATCATCTTCCTTGATCACCTGTACATTAACTTCCGCATATCCACCCATGCTTCCAGGGATCACCTTTCCTCCAAAGGTGGTGCCCATGAGCTGCATGCCCAGGCAGATGCCCAGAATGGGAATATCAAGCTCTCTCA
>DAONES010000190.1:0-3585 GCA_035403205.1 Methanothrix sp.
GAATTCATCTCTGAGATTGCGGAAAGCTGCGAGCCGGACTATTCGTGACGCAGCCGGGCAGCATTCCCGCCGCCGCAATTCAAACTGCGATCTTCTCCCTGCCCCCCCGGATTTCAGGGCTGCAAAGGCCCGGCCACCTTGCCGCCCACCGGCGGCAGGCCCTCCGGGCGGTCCCGAGCGGGCAGCCCTCCCCAGGCGAGCGCCCGACCGCGCCCCCCCGAGTCCGCTCTCCTGGCTCGCGGCCTGCGGATCCCCCGCCCCACCAGGCATGCGCCAGCACGCCCGCGTGTTCAAGGATGCGAGAAGCCATCCTGCCAAATTTTTAATTTTGTTTACTCATGGCGTGTAGATCACTATTCCATTTACACGTCTAAAGTCGCGATCATTGGTGGCAATATTGGCAATGCCTTGGGCTTTCATGATCGCTACATGAGTGGCATCAGATATCAATAGCCCAAATCTACTTGATATATTGATCGCCATATCCATTGTAGACTGATCGATACTATAGATTGTCAATGGATATGCTTTTATTGCAGCATAATCTTTCCATACTTGCGTAAGGCTTGATATGGTTTCTGCACGTTCCTTTATTAGCCTTCTCGCTTCGTTTTCTCTAAGAAGTCCATATTTTTTGGTTATCTCTGCAAGAATGAGCTTAAACACAACTTCATTTAGAACCTGTGTGGATGTCACTGCACAATAGGCATTTCCTTCCAGTTTCTGCAAGAAGGCCACGCAAGAAGGTTTAAATTTTGTGTAACCTAATATATCGTATAGAAATATATTTGTATCTATAAATATCTTTGAACCTGGAGGAAGCAACTCAAGTGAATTGGTCACAGATAATCCTCAGATTCAATAATCTCTTCTATTAGCCGTTGATCATCGAGCTTAATTGAATCCGTTAGCTGTTCTGTAATAGTTTTTACTGGTTTGACAAGAATTTCTCCACCTTTGATGCTCAATGCTACTCGTTTTCCTTCACTAAGGCCTATTTCAGATAGTATAGAGCTGGGAAACTCAATTATGCCTCCCTTTCTAATTACTGCCTCCATAGTAGTCATCTATCAGTTAGTTATCTTTTGGTTCTAATATAGATTTCCTAATTCATTCTCCCGTTAATGCCTAAAGCTATTTTAATCTGTCTCGCATCTCTCCTAGTAGACAGGCAGCGAAATCGTCTGCCAAGAGGGGCCTTGATGAGCAGAAAGTACTGGCTGGATCTTTTTACAGGAACAACCTGGGAGGAATTCCTGGAGCACGGGGCAAAAATCAGCGGCTTTAGAGAGAGCCGGAAAAAATCAGCGCAGCGAATCTCTCCGGGCGATTATCTCCTCTGCTACCTGACCGGCATTTCAAGATTTGTCGGCATCTTGGAGGTCAAGTCCAAATGCTACTCTGATACCGCCCCAATCTGGAAAGATGAAGTCTTCCCGATCCGCTTTGAAGTCGAGATGGTGGAAAAGCTGGATGCAAAGACAGCGATCCCAGTGCTTAGCCATAAAGATGATCTTGATCTATTCAAGGGCCTCAAATCAAAGAATGCCTGGACGGGATTTTTCAGGGGATCTCCTGCCGAATTCAGCTCAAACGATGGCGAAAAAATATCCAATGCCATCAAGAACGCGGCCAAAAATCCGGTCGAGCTGGAATACGATGAGAGAAAATACCGGCGCAAAACCAAGACGTATGAGTCGAAGATAGGCGTAGTGACTGTGCCCGAGGATCATGATGAGGACCAGAAAAGGGCTCCGCTCGAAGAGACGACTCATGAAGAAATTCAGTTTCTGCTATTGAAGCTGGGCTCTGATCTGGGCCTTGATGTCTGGGTTGCCAGGAACGACAGAAATCGCAGGCATAATGGAATCTGCTTTCAGGATGTCCCCAATCTGAGAAAAGAGCTTCCCAGGCAGTTTGATGATGCCACCAACAGGACGATCGAACTGATCGATGTCCTCTGGCTTCAAGGCGATGCCATAATTGCGGCATTCGAGGTGGAGCACACCACTGCTATTTACTCCGGGCTGCTGAGGATGTCGGACCTGGTAAGCATGCAGCCCAACATCAAGCTCGATCTGTTCATGGTTGCGCCGGATGAGCGGCGGGAGAAGGTGTTCTACGAGATCAACCGGCCCACCTTCGCCAGGCTGAAGCCGCCCCTCCCGAAGATCTGCCGGTTTATTCCTTACTCAGAGCTGAAGAAGGAGGTCGAACAGATTGGCAGCAGAATGCGCTACATGAAACCGGAATTCATTTCTGAGATTGCGGAAAGCTGCGAGCCGGACGATTCGTGACGCCGCCTGGCATGATTCCCGCCGCCGCAATTCAAAATGCGATCCTTTCCCGGCCCTCCGGATTTCTGGGCTGCAAAGGCCCGGCCCCCTTGCCGCCCACCGGCAGCAGGCCCTCCGGGCGGTCCCGAGCGAAAAGCCCTCCCCCAGGCGAGCGCCCGACTGCGCCTCCATCCCGCCCTCGCCGGCTTGTCACCTGCGTATGCCCAGCCCCACCATGCCCGCACGCCAGCACGCGCGCGCTCCCGCGGGTGGGCAGGTGGGAACCTCAGCCGGAACCAGGAGAGATGCCGATCACGGACTCCAGACCACGATTCCATCCACTCGCTCGTAATCCCGATCCCTGGTGGCAATATTCCGGATGCGAGATCGCCTCATTGCGGATAGATGAAGGGCATCGAAGGACATAAGATTGTAAGCTCTGGCCAGATCCGATGCCCGGAAATAGTCTTCAGGCATAACGGGAATCAATTGCAGGCCATCAAGATTACTGACATATTCATTGAATTTATCTACGGCATCGCGGCAATGATGAGAAAAATTGCGATCCGCTTCTATTTTATCCATCACAATATTACGATTACGGTTTTCTAAAATTACGGCTCCCGTTTCCAAAAGCAAGATGTGAGAGACCTCCGCCAAAACTGCCGGAGTGGTTACTGCATAAATCTCCTCAATTTCGACCCTCTCAAGAAACTCTGAAGCCATTTCGCCAAATTCCGGATTAGGGATGGCATAATCGAGAAATATGCTGGAGTCAATGAAGATTTGGTCTGATGAAGAATATTCCCGGAGGTTCAAATATCACCACTCTCAGCAAAGTCACGCTCCAGTTCTTTTATAAACTCTTCATCGTATTTAGTCTCACCTACAAGGCCATAATATTGCTTAGTTTTGCTTTTTGGCCGGATCACAATCTCGCGACCTCTGGCTAAAACTTCGAGATTGTCTGTGCCCAGCTTTGTGAGAAGGCTCTTGGGAATCAGGAGACCCTCATCAACCATCATAGCTTCCGTCATGATTGGATAATATTGCATCCTTCATGCTTTAATGATTTATGGTCTCTGTAGCTGCTAGCGGCCATCCCGCTTGCCAGCCTCTCACACTTTTCGGATCACTGAGGCCGACGGCCCCGCCGTCCCCGAGCACGCGCCCGCACACGCCCACGCGCGAGTCATCCGCTAATCCCAGGCGGCAAAATGGTCCAGGAGCTTGCTGGATAGAATCAGAGGTTACATCCTGGAGGGCTATCGTCCCTGCACATATCCTCGCTCCCTGCGAAATGCGTTTT
>DAONES010000191.1:0-3546 GCA_035403205.1 Methanothrix sp.
GCAAACATGGTATAAAGGAGATAATATGGCGCCAGAGCGGCCATGAATGCGGCAAGAATTGCCATTTTATGATCGAATAGCTCCCGAACTGCATAATAGACTGCGGCGATTGCAATTACGCCGAAGATGATAGGTGCAAAGCAGGCCACCATCTCGATTCCAGGTTTGCTGTGCTGGCCCAAAGCCACACAGAGGGCGGCAGAGATCTGATCGAAGAATGGGGGCCAGGTGATATCCAATCCATACGGATAGTTCAGGTAAGAATCAAACCAGAGCGTATTGGGAAAATGAAGTGCGGTATACAATATTCTGCGCATATGATAGTATTCATCATATCCGGGCAGAAGAATGCCGTTCTCAGTTAATGAGGCTCTCCCTGCAAATAACCTCAGCAAGAGGCCCAAGATTATGACCGCAATTAGCTCCGCCGGTTCGCTCCTCTTCCTTGCTTGATCCATATCTTTTCGATAATGGTTTGGGATATATAAGAGTTTCACCTGATCTCTAATTTCCGAAATCCTCCAGACATGACAGATCACCGCACAGGCTGTTATCGAGGTCCTGGCTGTCAAAGATCACCAGTTCATAAACGACTAAATCCTCTCTGATCTCTGCCGTGACCGCATAGCTCTCCTCTATCTCTACGAATATCTCTTCCTGCATATCCAGACCATGTTCGAGCTCAAAGCCTTCGATCTCTTCTAAAGAAAAGCCATGGTCTGACACAATATTCGCCTTGATCTCTTCCAAGGCCTCCAGTGGCTCTTTCGCGACAAGGACGATTATGAAACCATTGATTTCATCATCGTGAAATTCTATTGCCAGCTGCAATTCCCAGGGATCGGTTGCGATTGTCAATTCCCTCTTCTTCTTTAAATCGTCAATCAGAGCTGGGGTGAACTGGAGACCTTCCGCTGCCAGGTGCATGGCATCAAAAAGCGATTCGTGGGCCTGGGCGATATCCATGATGATCTCCTTCCACAGGTCGTAAGTCAGGTTAAACAAGCAAGTGGCTCCCTGCATTCAGCATTTTGAGGTCGGAAACGAAATCGTCCATGAGATTTCTGTTTCTCAGGACGGCTGCTGGATGAAATGTGACAAGGTAGCGATTCTGCAGAACCCGCCCGCGCAGGTCAGCAATCCCCTGCATTCCCAGGACAGCCTGAGCGGCAGTATTTCCCATCAGGCAGATGATTTTGGGATGAATAATCTCTATTTGGTACTGTAGAAAGTGGCGACATTGGTCGATCTCCTTTTTCTTCGGCTTCCTGTTTTGCGGGGGGCGGCATTTTATAACGCTGGTTATAAAGACCATCGACCTCTCCAGACCCGCTCGCTTCAGGGCATCATCCAGCAGCCTTCCCGCCCTGCCTACGAATGGCTTTCCGGTAAGGTCTTCTTCTCTTCCTGGAGCTTCTCCGATCAGCATGATATTCGCTGACGCTGGGCCGCAGCCTGGGACCGCGAGCTTTCTTTCCAAAAAGAGTGGGCAGAGGCTGCAGGAACTGATTTGCAGATCAAGATGAGCAAGGTCTATGGGATTCATGAATATGACCTAATTATTTCCGTTGTTGATAATCTTTTTCTTCCCGGAGAACGAAAGGTTCTTATCTGCTCAAAGCCTGTAGCCAATTGAGGAGGGCACGAGATGCAGTTTGCAGAGTGGACTTATCCCTTGAGGAAGTTTGACGACATATATTATTCCATTGAAAGGATCGTATACGGTAAGGGTGAGCTGAAGGGATTCACCACTGAAGATATCTATAATACATTGAGAGATAAGCGGTTTTTCCAGGATGCTCAGGACCTGAACCGTTACCTTATGGACAATGGTGCAAAATATAAAATAAAAAAGACCGATGGAACCTGGGAGCGCTACTATTAGTAACTGAATTAGAAGTTAGCGTTTCATCGAACTTTTTTCTGCAAAGTAGATATTTCTTTCATCTATTCCCAGCTCTGCGAATCTGCCTGTGGCCAGAATGCTATGGCTGTGCTTGAGCGAAGCTACCCTCACGCCCGCCGGAACCACTGATTCAGGAGGAAGAGTTGCATTCTCGCCGATGACCGCAATAATCTTCTGCTCGCTGTCACTATCTCCGCCCAGGACGCTATGCTCCTCAATTGTCGTGTGTCGGCCCACGATGGCGCGCCGGATAGTGACCATGTGCTGGATATGGGCAAAGCTCATGATCATGCTCTCCTTGATCTCTACATTGCGTTCAATGAGACTGGTATGGCCGATGTGGGAGTTCTCGATGACCACGCCCTTTTCGATGTGGCAGTTCCTGCCGATGGATACGTTTCCTATGAGCTGTATTTCGCCTGAGGCAAGAGATGGCTTTATCTTGGCGAGAGTACTGGGATGGATCCACTGATTGGGCTTATAGTGGTACTTGCGATCGAAATGGCGAACCGCTCCGGAAAGACAGTCCATGGACGCCTGGTGCAGTCGCTCCGGAGTTCCTATGTCCATCCAGTAGCCTGTGATGGGAAAACCGTAGACAGGATAGCCGTTTTCGGTTAAGTAGGGAATCAGGTCGCCGCCAATGTCCCGGCCTCGGTCTCCCATCTCGGCAAGAACATCGCGTATTCGCGGCGAGAAGAGGTAGAAGGCGGTGTTAATCATGCGGCTGGGCTCACTTCCTGTTTTCGGCTTTTCCACAAAGCCCAAAATTCGCATGTCTTTGTCGAGCCGAGCCACGCCGTACTGAGATATGTTCTCCTCCGGCCCGAGCTCTTTCAGGGCTACGGTGAGCAATGGATTGTGCTCCCGATGGAATTGCACGAATCTATCAAGATCTATATCGATCAGATTGTCGCCGGATACCACCAGCAGGTCATCGTTGATGTCGTAGTAGCTCATGCAATAGCGCAGGGAGTCGGCGCTGCCTTTGTCGTCGTAGAGCGGCTGGTAGCTGAAGTCCTGGTGGTCAGTGATGCCCAGGCGGTTGAAGAATCCCTCGCCGGCTTTGAAGTAATTGCTCAGATTGAGCGTGTTGCTGGCGCCCTTGCTGCCAAGGATAAACCTTCTGCAGCCCTGACTGGCCAAAACCCGGAACAAATTGGCGATTATGGCGGTGTCGCATAGCTCCACCAGCGGCTTTGGCTGGTCGAGAGTAAGCGGATATAGCCGCGTTCCCGAACCGCCGACTGTGGCTAAGACCTGGGGAAACATGACGGCCGCATTGTATCGGTAAATATTAAGCCTGTCGCTTAATCCTTTTTTAGCCGACTCCGATCGCGTAGCGCGACTGGCATTGCCTAGTAGCCACGCATGATCTTCATGATGATGCGGGCGATCATAAATGCGATGAGAAAGATGATTACGTAGAAGGCTATGCTCATTATGTCCATGTGTGGATGCAGAGTGCTCCTGGTTTATAGATTTGACTCATTGACCGGCAAAACGATTGAGAATCAGAGATCGCTGCCGGTAGAGAGATTTAAATGGTTTGAGATCGCAGGGATACTGCATTGGCATCCCTCAGTCCGATATCAAATGACCGCTTCAGGCTCCTGCTCCTCAGCATCATAATTGTGGCA
>DAONES010000192.1:0-2240 GCA_035403205.1 Methanothrix sp.
GGTCATACCCACCAACAACAAAGGCAGGAAAGCTCTAACGCTTATCTACTGGCTCCTTGCCCGTCAGGTCCTGCGCGAGCGGGGCGAAGAGGATCGATTCAAATACACTATCTCGGACTTTGAGATGGAGTTTTGAGCCATGCGTTTTCCGGCTGTTGCAGGTCAGTTCTATCCGGGGAGCGGAGCAGAGCTAGGCCGCCAGCTGGACGGCATGTTGCATCCCGAAAAAGAGATTTCATGCCTGGGAGCAGTGGTCCCGCATGCAGGATACGTGTATTCGGGACAGGTTGCTGCGCAGGTATATTCTCGCCTGCCTAGAGCGGATACCTATGTGATCATAGGGCCCAATCATCACGGCCTCGGCCTGCCGGTGGCGCTTTCGCGCGACTCGTGGAAGACGCCACTGGGCGTTGTCGAGCCTGATCTGGAGCTGGCAGATCTGCTAAGCGGCAGCATCATCGAATATGATGAGACGGCTCATCGGCATGAGCACTCAATTGAAGTTCAGATCCCTTTTCTTCAGAAACGATTTCAAGGATTCAAGATACTTCCCATCTGTATGGGTTTGCAGGATGAGCAAACGGCGCTGGAGGTCGGTCAGGCGATCTCAAAGGCGGCTCTAAAGCTTAATCGCAGCTGCATAGTGATTGCCAGCAGCGATTTTACTCATTATGAGCCACAGGAGACCGCCCGGAAGGTGGACGCCAGGCTGCTCGAAGCCATCCTGAATATGGATGCCGCCAGTCTTTACGAGAGAGTATATCGCTACCATGCTACGGCATGCGGCTATGGGCCGATAGCAGCAACCATTGCTGCCTCCTCGAATATGGGAGCTAAAACCGGCCGGCTGCTTGCCTATGCCACCAGTGGAGACGTGAGCGGCGACTACAGCCAGGTAGTTGGATACGCAGCAGTGGCCTTTTCCTGAGGAGGCCCTTTATTGACCACGGCTTCAGCTCCCGGCAAGATAATCCTTTTCGGAGAGCATGCTGTCGTTTCCGGGACGGCTGCTGTCGGCGGGGCCATAGATCTGCGGGCAACGGTTCACGTGACTGATGAGCCAGGCAGAGTTCTGATAACGACAGAGGACCTCGCTTTGCAGGGATTTTCCTTTGACATGACCGCTGGCCACATCCAGTCTGCCAGAGCGGCACATGCCACCAGATACATCTCTGCGGTGCTGAGGGAACTGGATGCCAGGGATATGCGGGTTGCCATCAAGTCAAGCCTGCCAGCTGCGGCTGGCCTGGGATCGTCGGCCTGCATAGTGGTGGCAACAGTCGCCGCCGTTAGCCGACACCAGGGCCACAGTCTAGCCAAAAAGGAGATTGCGGAGATCTCCTACCGGCTGGAGAAGACGGTTCAGAATGGGCTGGGAAGCCCCATGGATACGGCTCTTGCAACCTACGGAGGCTATCTGCAGATCGCCAAGGATATCCGGCCCCTTGATCTTCCGCCGCTCAATATGATAGTAGGCTACACGGGAATTCCTCATGACACGAGGTCAGAGGTTGAGAAGGTGCAAAACCTCAGAAAACGCTACCCAGATCTGGTCGAGCCCATATTTCAGGCCATTGGAGCCATATCGCAGCGTGCCATCCCGCTCATCAAAGAGGGAAATGCAGCGGAGACTGGAGAGCTGATGAACATTAACCACGGCCTGCTGGCGTCTCTTGGCGTCAGCTCCCGAGAGCTGGAGGAGCTGGTTTACGCGGCGCGGGGCGCGGGTGGGGCCCTGGGAGCCAAGCTCACCGGAGCGGGAGGCGGGGGCTGCATGATTGCTCTGCCGGGAAGTGCAGGCGCAGAGCCCCTCCTGGTGGCTCTGAGACAGGCCAGAGCAGCGGCGTTCAAGGTCGCTACAGGCTGCGAGGGAGTCCGGCTGGAGGCAGAGACGTGACCCGTGTTCTGAAGATTGGCGGAAGCATCTTAACCGACAAGAGCCGGGAACTCCAGCCACGGCCCGATGAGATCTCGCGGGTGGCTCAGGAGATTGCAGCCCATCCGAATGATGTGGTGCTGGTTCACGGAGCAGGCTCCTTCGGACACATTCCGGCAAAAAAATATGGTCTGCCCCAAGAGTTCAATAGAGAGGGACTGAGGGTCACTCACCGCAGCGTGGCCAAGCTCTGCGAGATGGTAGTCGAGGCCCTCAGCCGGGCGGGAGTTGAGAGCCTGCCGATCCATCCCCTATCCTGCCTTTGCCTCAGGGGCGGCAGAATAGACAGCTTCTTTATGGAGCC
>DAONES010000192.1:2340-3528 GCA_035403205.1 Methanothrix sp.
GCCCTGAAGGGCGAGCATATTGGAACCAGGATAGGTGGAAGAAAGTGACCACATCCAGCCGCAAGCTCGACCACATCAGAATCTGCACGGAAAAGCCGGTAGATGCCATAGAGAGGCCCTTTCAGGATCTGGTCCTGATTCACAGGGCGCTGCCGGAGATCGATGATGCGGATATCGATACATCCTGCGAATTTATGGGAAAGAAGTTGAGAGCGCCTCTCATGATCAGCGCCATGACTGGCGGCCATCCAGGCGTCAAGCAGATCAACGTCCGCCTGGGCGAAGCCGCCTCGCGGATGGGCATCGCTCTCGGTGTCGGATCACAGAGAGCGGCGCTGGAGGACAAAACGCTGGAGGGCACTTTCTCAGCAGTCAGAGATGCAGCGCCTGACATTCCCATCATAGGAAACATCGGAGCCGTCCAGCTGAAGAGGTATGGGCCGGAGATCCTGGAGAGGCTGGCAGATATGATCGATGCGGACGGCATAGCCGTTCACCTCAACTTTTTGCAGGAGAGCATTCAGCCGGAAGGAGACAAAGATGCCGGCGGCGTGCTGGAGGCCATCAAAGCCGCAGCCAGAGGGTCTGTCCCTATCATGGTCAAGGAGACCGGGGCGGGGATCTCGCGAGAAGTGGCAGCGGATCTGGTCTCGGCGGGCGTGAAGATGATTGACGTCTCGGGCGTGGGAGGTCTCTCTTGGGCCGGAGTTGAGGCGTTCCGGGCGGCAGAGGTAGGCGACGATGATCTGGAGCAGATGGGACGGCTGTTTGAAAGCTGGGGAATTCCAACCCCGGTGAGCATCGTCGAGTGCAGAGCAGCTGGCGCTTTTGTCATCTCCTCGGGAGGGGTGCGAAGCGGCCTTGATGCCGCCAAGAGCCTGGCACTGGGCGCAGGTCTCGCTGGAACCGCTCTTCCTCTGTTAGGTCCGGCCACGAAAGACGCAAAAGAAGTTATAAAGGTTATGAATGATTACATTCGCGCTTTGAGGATAACAATGTTTCTCACCGGATGCAGGAAAGTGGATCAGCTTGCAGGAGTTCCTCTTGTGGTTCTAGGAAGGACCAGAGAGTGGCTGGATGCGCGGGGTTTCGATTTGAGAGCATTTTCTGTTTATAGAGAGTTGGCAAAATGAAGGATATTTCAATAATCGCTGTGGGCGGCTACAATGAAATTGGCCGCAATATGAC
>DAONES010000193.1:0-3480 GCA_035403205.1 Methanothrix sp.
CCTCTGAGCCTCTCAAGTTCCTTGTCGAAGGCGTCTGAGCCTTCTTTCAGGCCCTGCAGCTCCAGTTTCCGCTCTAAAGAGACGGCTTTCATGCTGTCCCAGAGCTGCACCGTCCTGGCCATCTCAAGCTGGTCCTCAGGTATTCCGTCCTGGAAAATGATCTGAATATCCTTGAGATCCATTGCAGGCCCGTGGAGCTGTGACCATAGTTGCAGGACCTTTGGTATTGCCTTCTCTGCTGCCCTGGCGAATCTTCCAACCTTTGCCAGAGTCGGTATCAAGCGAATGCGTAAGGCTGTGCCGCTCTCCGCCGTGCCTGCGTCTTTGCCGGCCAGGAGGACCTTCGATAACTGCAACATCTGCAGGAGCTGGTCCATCTTCTGATCTATCGCCCTCTCCACAGAGCCGAGCTCTGCCTGCCAGACCATTAGAGACGGTGAACTGTCTCCCGGCTGGGTAAATATCGGCTGGCCCGGCGTGTAAACCCACTCCGAAGTTGCATGATTGAATATCGTGGCGCTCTCCGGAATGACGGGCGTAGGTGACGTGAACTTTGCCAGAACTTCATCCCTCTGGGCAAAACTGCGCTCCAGAGACTCTACGAGAGATATGATCGACGGCTTGTAGTCGGACCTGCCATAGTACCTCTCGCTTGAGAGCTTGTTTTGGACGTGCACAATGAGGAAATCGTCTATGCCTGTCTTCTGGATGCCGATTTCATCCACCTTCAGCCCTGCAAAAGTCCAGAACCTCGATAACTCAATTGGCCCTTTCAGTTTTCCGTTGTAGAGCTCATAGATCTGGTGCTGAATCTGGCCCCTGGTGTGAATTGTGAACTTGATGTACTCCCTGTCCTGCTCCTTGAACTTGTTGAAAATTACATACGCGGTTATTATCCGTATGTTCCCAGGATGCACTACCAGGTAAACGTTCTCCGGATTGATTGCTGGAATGCCGTCTTCCGAGACCTCATATAGCCCGTGGCCGTAGCGGCTGGCGTCTATGAAAACCTCCTCGTCCGGCCTCTCAGGGAGGTCCTCTCTTGGGGCCCTGATTTCAGGCTCCTCTCCGATGAGGAGATTGATGTAAGAAGAGGTGGCCATCTCCGGCCAGTCCAGGATTATTGCCTGCTTCTTTCCGTCCTTGTTCGAGTCTGCCAGATAGGCGGCATATTTGGGGAATATCCTGTCATGCAGGCCGTTGTAAATCTGTCTCATGATGGCATGTTCTGCCAGCCTGGCTGCCTCGTCGTCGTCTTTGGGCGGCCATATCTTGCCGTCTCCTATGAATGCCAGGTCAGTTAGCATTTTCGGGCATCCTTCCTGCTTCCTCTATGATCTTGAACTCGTTTTGCAGGATCTTATGGTAGCAATCCTGACAGCATATGCGATCCGTGAGAACGGTGAGGCCGAGCTTATTTTCTGTGACACCTTTGATGTAAGGCACAATTGGTGTCATAGATAATTCTCTGATAGGCACCGGGAACTCCCGGCCTATTTTCTGACCACAGAACAGGCAAATCATATCCTGCCACCCCTTAGAATCTCCTCGCCGTACCAGATCCCCTGCGCCAGGCTCATGAGCATGTCGTCATTCTCTCCTTCTTCAGCCTCGAATTTCGTGTTCCCCTGGGCATTCAGCTCTGCCCTGAAACCGAGCATCTCTTTTTCGAGCTTCGGCCAGATAGGCATAGAAGGGTTGACATGCAGCTTTCCTGAATCGAATGCCCCAAGGAACTTTCCTATCATCCTCGCCTTGGAGATGTTGATCTTCCTTCCCAGGCGAGTGATGCTGTTTCCTGGTGTGATTGTGACTGCTATCAATTTTATTCCTTTGGCGGCCAGGATGTCTCTTACTGCTACCCCAACGCCGGTAGCGTCTATGAGGAAATGCGGAGGCTGCTTTTTATCCCAAAATTTTTGATTCCTGTATACGGAAAGAGCCCAGGATGCTATTGATGGCTCGGTCGGATGATCATAAGGAAGGCCCTGTTTGCGATTCATCGCAATCAGGTCGTACTCGAAGCGTCTCTTTTCTTTGACATAATGCATGTCAATCGCTGATATGGCGCTCCAGTCCCGCAGTTTTGCCGGATCCAGCGATATTATGAATGTCATTCAAATCTCGATCACTGCAATATCGTTATCCATAGCCTGCATTATGCTATTTCTGGTAAAGATCTGCGTCTCTTCGTCCACAAATGCATTGAAATATTCCTGGAGATACCATTGTTCTCCATGCTCTTCCTTTTCATCCTCCAGGAACTCCTTTGTGATCCTTGGACAATCATCTGCAGATACGAGGAACCACTGCCATTTTCCGTTTGATGATACTCCTCTGCGCCTTCTGTCCCAGATCTCCCAGAAGTGCCCACGCTTGCCAAAGGGCGTAGACATCAGTATATGCCTGCCATGTGAGACGGCGAGCATGGGCCGGACTGACTTATAGAGCACGTCCAGGACCCGGCTTGCCTCATCCTCCAGGAGGAGGGTTACGGCCGAGATTCCTCTTATGGTCTTCTCCGATCCGGGCAGGGCCATGAAGCGGTTTTTGTTTTTGAACTTCACTGATAATTTGGTGTCCTCATCCAGGTAATCAGAAGGAAGCTCGACAGCACTTCGAAACTCGTCAAACTTCTGCATGAGTTCGCCGGACTGCCTGATGCCTGGGGCCACGCAGAGGCCCACAGTCGGGCGGCGATATATGCACTCATGCAGACCCAGGGCGGCGGTGGTGGTTGACTTGCCGCTCTGTCTGCTGCAGTTCAGGATTATCTTATTCTGTCTGCTCCGGAGGAGGTCCTGCTGCCAGCCGTCCGGATGAAAGCCCAGGACCTCCCTCGCCCAGATTACCGGGTCCAGGGCGTAAAGGAGGTCGTCGTCTCTGCTCCAGAGCGGCGATGAGCTTTTCTTTCGCTTCCGGATCGTCATCTACTGCCCCAAGTATTGCCAGCCTGGTATCAGCCCAGGACTCCAGGGCCTCGGCCTTGCGGGTCTCTGCGTCATCTCCGGATAGCTCAAGTTCTGCCTTGATTATCTCGCATGTCATCTGCTGGCCCTGCCGCCAGTACAGGGCCGCCGATCCCAGGGAAAGGGCCTTCTCCTCTCCGTCTGCGAGCTTGTAGGGGCTGCCCAGCTCCAGGCCCACAAGGAACTCCGCCCTGGCTTTGGCCTTGTTCAGGAGCTCCAGGGAATCTATGATCTTTGCCTTGCCGGCTGCCAGCCTCTCCTCATGGCCCTTTTTTTGTTCCTCTGACCATTCTTCTGCTGCGGCATTCTTGACATTGAAGCATAGCCGCTTGTAGTCATAGATGGTCGTCTTTGCCAGGCCCAGGTCCCGTGCTATCCTTGCCGGGCTATGTTTTCGGTTTAATCGCTCTTCAATTTCTGGTATGTACTCTGCTATCGATTCGAACATGTTTTTTGCCTTTTCGGAAATCTTCCGGAATTCCGGAATATTCCGAACTCTTCCGGAAAACCT
>DAONES010000194.1:0-3475 GCA_035403205.1 Methanothrix sp.
CTTGCTCTGGCCTGGTGGCCGGCGGGAGCGCATCTCTCTCAGGTTCTCGGCAGCCGGTATGCTGTGATCGGAACGGCAGTGGGCGTCTCCCCCGAAAACGGCATTGCCCAGCCAGAAGAAGGCTCCCTTGAGGCGCGGCTTCTCAGCTTGCCAGGACCGATGCGGCTGATTGTCACAGAAAGGGGCCGGAGGCTAGCTGAATCAGAGATGCAGGCTCTTGCAGCTCGCTCGGCAAGCGCCTTGAACTCGACCTACTTTCCTCTGACCGCTCAGAGCATCTCGGATTTCGATGCTCTGGCAGTCCTGGACAGAACGGAATACAGCCGCGGCGGGCCGGAGCTTCCGGGGCGAGAATAGCAGCAGCCTCAAGGCCAAAAAAGGCGGGTGTTTCAGCTTCGAGTGCTTTGCGCCTTCGCATGAAGCAGGGAGGAAATCATCATCCTAAAGCATAGCCCAGCAACCTGGCCAGCCGGATGGCATCCCAGTCCAGATGCCGCAGCATCCGGGCCATGAGACGGCTGGGCCGGTCGATGTCCCCGTGCTCCTCAATGGCTTTTATAAGCCTGGGCTTTCTGGCGAGATAGCCCACTAACTCATCCAGCTCTGCACCGTTCATCCTGCTCATCATGCGATTTACTCTCATGCCGATCTCCAGCTCGCGGCCCAAGGCCGCCCTCCAGAGCCGGTCGTACTCCATGAGCCGCAAAGATGAGCAGTCTCCCTCCTGTGCCGCAGCAGCCGCGACTCCTCCCGCAATCTTGGCCGCCACCAGACCAGGATAAATTCCGCCTCCGGAGGTGGGCTTGACCTGTCCTGCGGCGTCGCCTACCGCCAGCAGACCATCGACTGCTGTGGCCGCAGCCGGTCCCAGGGGAAGGCCCCCAACATTCAGGGCCACAGGCGACCCTCTGAGCCTTTTCTTGATGATGTCCATCTTGAGAAAAGAGCGCAGCCGCTCGCACCCTTGATCACGGGCGCACAGGCCGATGCGGGCCGATCCTTCGTCCAGAGGAATCACCCAGGCGAAGAGCCCAGGGGCCACTCCCAGATGGACCTCTGCCTTCTCCGGGTCATCCACTGAAAACGCCGCCTCTACCTGCGCCCCGGAAAGAATCATCTGTGGAGGCGATATGCCTGCCCGGCGGGCGAGAAGGGCGGAGACTCCCTCCGCAGATATCACAACCTTCGATTCGATCTCGCCACCCCCGGCGAGAATGAGGATGCTTCTCTCCCTCTCCCTCCTGATCTTTCTCACATTTGAGCAAAGATGAATATCCGTATCACTGGCCGCTGCCTGGGCGAGCATTGCCTGATCAAAGAGCCTTCTGTCAACCACCCAGGCCCTGGCAGCCTTCGCTTTGAAGTCCAGGCGGCGGCCAGCAGGAGAAAATACCGCCGCCCCTCTCATGGCATGCAGAATATGCTGCCCCGGGGATAGTTCCGACTCAGCCATAGCTTCCTGGCCGAGCAGTCCGGCGCACTGCACAGGCCAGCCTGCTCCAGCATGCTCCTCCAGCAGGATTGTGCTGGCACCGGCTTTAGAGGCATACTTGGCAGCCATGGAACCGGCCGGCCCGGCACCGATCACTGCCACATCAAATATTTCCATGCCAATAGAAAAAATATGATGAAATGGCCGCTTATTCGCCTGCTGCTCTGATGATCCAGTTGACCTTAACTGTGGTATTGTCAATATTGAAATCAGCAGGAATCAGCTCGCCATTTGCGCTATTGAACTGGTAGGAGTTTCCGGTTCCATTCTCCAGCTCAACTCCGATCCTCATTGTGCTTCGATCATAGAAGATGATGTAAAAGTCGCCAGTCAAGGAGAGAGGAGGAATATCTATGCCAATGAGGCCGGGAGCCGGCAGGGTGAAGTAAGCGTTCTGCGTATCTGCAAGCCGGTAAAGCAGATCCAGTTTATCGTCTCTGACCTCGATCAGGAAATTGTTTGGCGAGGGGACGGACAGAGTCGTTTCATTAAAGCCGTTCCATCCCAGAACCCGTATCTGCTTTAATTTCCAGTCTGGCTTTGGAGTTGTGAATTTTACTGCTTCGCCAACGCTGAAGGCATTGATCCCCCAATCCTGGCCGGCTGAATACAGTGTGAGATTCATTTGGGATATATTGGTCCCGCTATCCTGTTTGAGGATGGTCATAGTCTGATCGGCACCGGCGGCATTACTTTGCGCCAGCGCCATGCTCATTAGATTTAAAAAACAGAATGCAGAGATCAGCAAAATCATCTTCTTCATGCTATCACCTGATGAAAGGAATTAAATTCTGTCTTTATATAGATGATGCTGATTTTGAATATCGCGATAATAATTGAATGCAATTCATCCATAATCCGCTTCCCGTTATCCTTTTATAATTAATATGAAGAATAAGGGTTCTCTGGCATGCGCTGTGGCATTATCAGCCAGCCCGAAGCAGGTCTTGATAACCCAGGGAGCAATCAGGCGACAAAAGTGCAATGATGGGGAAAATGATGGACACGATCTTTGATTTGAGGAATGTTTCTTACTCCTATGTTGGAAAAATCAACGCCCTCAGAAATATAAATCTGAAGATAAATCGCGGCGAGCAGGTAACCATTATCGGCTCGAATGGATGCGGCAAGTCGACATTGCTCGCCATTCTGGATGGGCTTGTCTATCCCAGCTCAGGTGAATACTACGCCTTTGGCAATTTAGTATGCGAAGAGGCATTTGATGCTATCAAAGATAACGAATTTCGCTCTTTCTTCCGAACGAAGGTGGGGTTTGTTTTTCAGAACTCCGATATCCAACTCTTCTCCTCCACGGTCTATGAGGAAATTGCTTTCGGTCCGCTCCAACTATCTCTGCCGCTGGATGCAGTCAAATCAAGAGTCGAAGATGTTATGGAAATGATGCAGATCAGCAAATTGCGCGATCGATCGCCCCATACCCTCTCAGGGGGAGAGAAGAAGAAGGTCTGCATAGCCTCCGTCCTTGCCAACAATCCTGATGTGCTCCTGCTCGATGAGCCTTCGGCAGGCCTCGACCCGAGAACGCAATTGTGGCTTGTCGAGCTTCTCCAGGATCTGGGCCATGCAGGCAAGACGGTTATAACTGCAACCCATGACCTGGAGATCATCGACCAGATCAGCAAAAGGTCCATAGTCATGGGCGAGGACCACAGCGTCAGGATGGACCGCGATTCAGAGAGCGTTCTCTCCGATTACGAGCTGCTCCTCTCCTCCAATCTGGTGCACGAGCACACCCATCTGCACGGCAAGCTGGTGCATGAACATCTGCATGTGCATGGGAAGGACCACAAGGATCACGAGCATGCAGTCAATGGAAAAGAACATCATCACCATAATGAATAAATGCGAAATTGCCATCTGTTGAAACGATGCGCCTTCCAGTTCTTGGCCTGCAATCACTCCTTCTGTTCCTGCCTGTAGCACTGCTTGCTCATTTTGCCGGCATAAATGAGATCTTCGTCT
>DAONES010000195.1:0-3473 GCA_035403205.1 Methanothrix sp.
CTATGAAAACGCTTAGAAAAATAGCAGGTCGAGAGACACGGTTTATGACTGCCATAATGCAAATCGCAGAGCAGCAAGTCTTTTTATCCGGCCAGGAGAGGTTTTCCGACCCAGAATCTTTATATGGGCTCAGCTATCTGGCTCTTCAGGGTGATTGTTTGAAAAAGATGGTTTTATTGGTCATAGTATTATGCCTGACGGTTCTCTCTTTAGCAGGTATAACATCTGCCGCTGATGCAAAATCACCAGAGGATCAATTCTTGAATTCCTATCAGGGAAACCTCTCTCAGAAGAAGATCGTCTCCATCGATCTGCTCTCGGTTATGGGACTGCCCGCATATTTTATTGCAGAAGCGGTTAAGTTCAAGGCCCCAAAGCCCGGCTGGAAGCTGAATACCGTCCAAATACTGGGATGGGACGGCTATAACGGCAGTGCGGAGTCGATTCCAAGCGAGCGGATAATTTCCCTTGAAGTCCGGGACAAGGACCTCAATTTGCTGTACAAATTTGCTGACTCACAACTACCGTACTCCAACTTTGTCCGCAATGCAACGGAGACATACCCATTCACCATACATCTGCCCTCCGTGCCGGTAAGCGACGAATTCTATGTGTGCTTCTATGATAGAGGAGCAATAGCCGTCGCCACTGAGATTCTCAATAAGACCAGCGAGAACTCGTTCATATATATCTCAGAAGGAAATGCTCTCTTGCCCTCAAATCTGCCCATATTCAAGGATAAGGAAGCTGTGCCATTGAACTGGATAATGACCATCGGCGGAAATTGAGCCATTTCTTTTTCGATCTCTGAAAATTTATTCAAATTATTGCATCAGAACCTATCGGAGCTGGCACATATCAGAATCTTTATATGGATAAAAATCATTTGATAGATCTTGGGTGATTATATGAAGTACACTATCTTATTGCTCGCCTGCTTATGTTGCGCAGCCCTATGCATAAATGCTATCGCTGCCCAGACAGGAGCACCGCAGCTCACAACGCTGAGGGCTGACGGTGGAAAAAATTACTCTGAGATCAACTTTACCCTCTTCTCTTCATTGGTTGAATTCGGCTCGCTGAATGTCGGCGAAGCGGTAAAATTCACTGCACCCAGCGCCGGATGGAAGCTGCAAAAGGTACGGGTCCTGGGCTGGAGCGGATACAATAAGACCACACAATCATACCCGGCGGATAGAAACATTATGGTCGAGGTAAGAGACAAGGATCTCAATCTGCTCTATAAATTTGCGGACTCCCAGAATAACTATTTCCTCTCCGACGTCGGACCGAGGTTCGGCGAGATAGATATACCAGCAGTCCCGGTAACTGGGGACTTCTATGTCGTCTACTACGATCGTGGAGCAGGTCCAGTAGGCACTGAGACGGCCGATGCCACTGGAAACTCCTACCTGTTCCTGAACGGAAAAATCGAGCCGGCAGAATTCCCAACTTCGGAGAACAATGAGACCGTTGCAGTCAACTGGATGGTGGAGGCTTTAGGAAAATAAGTTGGCGAAAGTATGTTATAGCAGCACGCCAACAATGTTTCGATGTTTGAGTCTCGTTTCATCTGCATTTGCGGACTTCCGGGAATTGGAAGCGTTGGCAAAGTGGCAACCGATTACCTGGTTACTGCCCTGGAATGCAGTGCCATATTGCCCTTTTTTTCGCATAGCTTTCCTCCTCAGGTAATGGTCTCCCTAGGACTGGCAAAGCTCATGAATGCGCAGCTGCTGCGCCCCAAGCAAAGAGATAACCTGCTCATTCTCTCCGGCGATGCTCAGCCTCTGGATGTGCTGGGCATGCATGAGCTGGCGGGAAATATCCTGCAGGCCATCAAGAAACAGGGCGTCACCGATGTCATCACCCTGGCAGCCTATGTGGGGGAGACAAATGAGTCAGTACTGGGCGCGGCAACTGACCCTGATGGCGCAGCGGCTCTGAGCGAGCAGAAAATCCCCTTGCTGCGGGGCGGTGCTATCGGAGGGTTAAACGGCCTTCTGGCTGGAATGGCACCCCTATACGACCTTCGCGGCTATTGCATTCTCGGGGCCAGTTCGGGGTCCGATCCGGTGGATATTCGAGCGGCAAGCAACCTGCTGGGCGCAATAAATGAGCTTCTTCACCTTGACATTGATGTAACGCTCCTGGAGCCGGTAATCGAGGAGGAGGAGGAGGTTGCAGAGGCAGAAGAAGTGGATATGAATTACATATGAAAAAATTCGATTCTGATCAGATAGACTTTGCCACCAGAGTTCCTTTGGGCACACCAATGACATTTGCCACCGGTTCGCATTTTGCTCTCATGACATAGATTAACCGGCCTTTCAGCAACTCCTCGTACTCGGAGATGGTTTCATAGTTGCCCATTCCTTTGGAGAGTATCAGCCAGGCGGGATCAAATAGCAGAGCGCGAGCCTCGGGCTGTATGTGCTCCAAGGATGTTCCCACTACATTTCCGGTTGCAATGACCTTGATATCCATATCATCCATCTTTGCCATGGCTGAGAGCTCCTCCCTGGTGACATCATTAAGAATCGGCCCGGACTTTGAGCCCACTACCACTTGCTTTCCCATCCTGCCAAGCTTATCGATCACAAAGAGATCGAATACCGCTTCGCCGCAGTTGTCGGTGAGATAAAAGATCCTGTCGAAGCTGCCCAGACGCTTCTTCAATTCGCCAATATCGCCATGCAGCTTTTCGGAGAGCGTATCACGAAAGACTCCGGAAAATGTGCTGTTATCGAAATCATGGCCCTTGACCCCGAACTCCATGGAATTTGCGGCGGCTGCAATGCGAATCAGGGCTTCAATCTTGTCGTTTGCCTTTTCGTAGAAACCCTCTGCAATTGGCAACAGATCCCTTGCCACCTGGTTACTTTCCGCTTTCAGCTTCCGATAAGGATCGGGATTTCCGCTCCGCTTCTTAATGATGTTCTCCCTCTCCGTCCCTACCAGCGCAGATACGCCTCCCTTGTGGCAGGCCATGTAGTCCAGCAGCTCCTCCATTGCCGCTTTCTTCTCATCTTCGCTCGAAAAGACTAGATCGCACTCGAACTTGGCCCTGTCCAGAATGCATGGGTAGCAGTTGGAGGCCATCCTCAAGAGGGCCACCTTCCCGCCAGCACAGAAATGACATCCGGAATGGCTCTTTCTGCAACATGCACGCACGAGCCGCCGCTGAGCACAAAGACCAGTCCCCTTTCGCCCACCGCGTCCATAATCAATTGCGTCATCCTGGGATAGGCTTCAAAGGTGAGATCAAAGCCGCCGTAATCATCCTGATGAGAGTCATGGCCGAAGATGACAAAGGCCAGCTGAAAGTCGAAATCCTTGGCCAGTTCCAGGGCGCTCTTCAGAGCGGAGAGAAAACGATCATCTTTTCCGCCGAAGGTGATCCCGATGTCGTAGTTGTTCTTCAGAGGATCGTGCTCCTCGCCTGTGCCGCTGTGCAGGTTGATATGAAACAC
>DAONES010000196.1:0-3465 GCA_035403205.1 Methanothrix sp.
TGCAATCCGCTTCCGTGAAAGGGCGGAGAGGTGTCGCAGTGCGAGTCAAAATGAATGAGTCCGACCTTTTCCTTTGAGCTGAGGCCCTTGAGAATGGGATAGGTGATGGAGTGGTCTCCTCCGGCGGAGATGGCCAGGACATTTTTCGATGATAGCTTCCTGTAAAACGATTCGATGTCCGAGTGGGCCTCTTTCAGATCGTAGGTGGTCTGAAACGGCACGTCTCCCAAATCCGCTATCCTGCAGTCGAAGAAAGGCGACATGCGGCTGTAATGGTTGTAGACTCCCACCAGCCGGGACTGGTTTCTGATCTCTCGCGGCCCCATGCGGGTACCGCTGCGGTTGGTCACCCCCAGGTCGAAGGGCACTCCCACCAGGGCAATGTCCAGGCCGCTCGTCTCCCGCTGGTAGGGCGCTCCGAAAAAGGTTGTGATGCCGCTGTAGGGCGGCTGCATCATCTCGGGCGAGAAGGTCTTTGCCTTCTCGGCGAGATTTTTCAAGTTATTGTCCATATCATTTCTCCGAAGTTCTCTTTCGGCAATTGCATTGTTTAGATTCTTCAGTTCGTGAGCTACAGATGATTTGGACTCAATTCGGAATGCCAATTAGTGCCATCATCTCTTCGCGGGATATCACTTTGTCGTTTTTGTCGTTCAAACGTTCCGGGGCATTCAGGCAATCCGAATAATTCTCAAGATATTCCTGCAACGCGCTTTTCATAAAGAACCTTTGCTATTTGATGTAGTTTTCTCTTTCTGACCTTACTTCATGATCTTTTCAAATCTAAATAGCCCCTCATCTCCAGGCAGGCCTTCTTTATCAGCTCTATGGGGATCTGGGTTATACATATTGTAATATTCAACAATCTTGAATCCACATTTATTAACATAGAAGTGAATATTGCGTTTTTCAAAATACGGCGTGTGAGTTTCCCAAACCCTTGTCTCAGGATACCTTTCCTCAATTGCTCTCCATGCCTTGTACCCAATGCCACGACCATGTTCCTTTGTAGATATATAGAAGAGATCAAGCGAGTTGTGATGTGTTGCTTCATCAATAGCCAGTACAGCGCCGCCCACCTTATTCCCATCTGAAAGGATATGATAGGTTACGGCTCCTGGAGCACTGAAGGATTCCTCGATATCTTCATCAGAAGGAATCATTTCATCTGGGATGGAGCCAAATGCTTCAGTCACAGCTTTAGCAAATGCTTCCTGTAGGTCTCTCTTGAAGCCCAACAGGTCCTCCTTTCCTGCAACATCGAGTGTTACGCAACATTCTCCGTTATCTTTTTTCAAAGCCTCTACTCCGGTTTAACAAATTCCACTACCCAATACTTGCAGGTGCGTCATGAAGACCTGCCAACGTGAACTCGATGTGACCAATATGGATATATTCCTATCTTTTTGGGGACGGCGTTTAGAGCTAATTCCGTCGCACTTGGCCTGCCCCCTGCATACCACACCATGTCTGTTGAAGGCGGACATGTGTTCTTCAGCGGTAAAGGCTGCCATTACATCCTCCATCCCACATCGTATCTAGCCCCGCACTCCGGGCAGATGAGGATGATTCTGTAGCCCATTTCATCCCTCAGAAAAGAGCTGTGAAATCCCAGCTCGTAGCCGCATTTGGGGCAGACCCTGAACTCTTCCTTAAGATCGATCTTCTCGATCTCTGGAGACGGCTTCATTTTCGCTCATCCTCTTCGTCCTTCATCATAACATAATCGCCGATGTATCTATGGCAGTGCGGGCAGATCATCTTTTTCCTCTTCTTCTCTTTTCTTCTCTCCAGCACCTCATTGAAGCCCGAGGCCAGAATGCCTGCGGGAAGAGCAAAGAGGCCAATTCCAGATATTACTACAAAAGAGCCGATGAATTTTCCAATAGCCGTTTTGGGATAGATATCTCCGTAGCCTACTGTGGTCAGGGTGACCACGCCCCACCACATGGCATCGGGAATGTTGGCAAAAGCCTCCGGCTGGACGGCGTTCTCTGCTTCATAAACCATGCTGGATGCTACAACCAGCAGAATCAATGTGGCAAAGAATGTCACACCCAGCTCTTCCTTCTTCAAGTTCAGAACGTCGGCAAATGTTTTGAGGGCATCGGAATACCTGGCTAGTTTCAAAATCCGGAACAAACGGAAGAGGCGTATGGCTCTAATGAATCGGAAGTCTGGAAGGATGAGTGGCAGATAGAAGGGCAATATGGCTATCAGATCAATAATCGCCATGGGCGTTATGAGATAATGCAGTCTTCCGGAAACGGACGCCCTGAACCTGGGATTTTCGGTGCAACTCCAGAGGCGCAGGATGTATTCAACTGTGAAGACCGCGACGGAAAATAGATCGAAGGCACGAAATAGCCGACCATAACTGGCATTAAGCCAATCTACCGTCTCCAGGACCACAGCGGCTACGTTTAGTACTATCAGTATCGTTATAAATGGGTCGAAGTACTTGCTGTCTTCATCTCCCGGCTCCAGGATGCCGAAGATCCGCTTCTTGAGGCTTTCAGTCATCGCTGAACGTGACAAGCACTTTTATGGATTTAAGTTCTTTTCCGCGCCATCTCAGGGGCCATCCTCCGTCTCCTCTCTCTCGGCAGATTCCCTCTCCTCTCGACGCTTCTCCAGCTCCTCCACAAAGCCGGAGGTGAGGATGGATGTGGGCAGAGCGAAGGTGGCCACTCCCAGGATGATGATCAATGCGCCCACGACCTTTCCCATCGGTGTCACCGGATAGAAATTATCGCCTACGGTGGTCATGGTAAGAACCGCCCACCACATTGTGGCGGGTATATTCGGGAAATGCTGGGGCTGAGCATCATGCTCCAGAAAATAGATCAGAGTCGATGAGAGCACCATGAAAAAGCCAATAGCCGAAAAGCTCATGAAAAGCTCGCGCTTCTGGGCGGAGACTACATCCATTATGGTCTGCAGGGAGTTGGAGTAGCGGCTGAGCTTGAGCAGCCGGACCGTCCAGAGAACGCGAAGGCTTCGCAAGAGAATATGGTCTGTGGGAAAGACAAGAGTGGCATAGACGGGCAGTATCACCATGAGATCTATCAGTGACAGTGGTGTCAGAGCGAAGCGAATTCTTCCCATCAAGGGGCGTCGGTATTTCGGATCCACATCACAGGACCAGAGGCGCAGGATGTACTCAATGGAAAATATTACCACGGATATATCTGAGAAAAGATGAAACAGCTCCCGATGGGCCGCATAAATGCTCTCCACCGTCTCCAGGACGACGGCGGCGACATTGAGGACCACGAGGGCAAGCATGAAGAGGTTCACAGCTTCGGCTGTCTTGTCGTTGGGGTTATCTGACTCGAGAATCTCGTAGATGCGCGTCTTGGTGCTATCAGCCATGAAACCACTCTCAGATCCGGTCGTGCAATGTCTATCTTAATATATCCGAACTTGCCCTATTTTATTATGCGAGCTGCATGCATTCAGCTT
>DAONES010000197.1:0-3457 GCA_035403205.1 Methanothrix sp.
CGAGATCATGAGAGTTGCTGTCATTGGTGGAGGCATAGCCGGAGCAGAGCTGATAAGAGTAGCCGCGCCCTGCCCTCTGCAGTTCACATTGATTGAGCCCAAAAAGCAGGTTGAGATGCAGGCTTTATATCCCGAATACCTGGGCGGGGTGGCGAGGCTACAGGATCTGGCTGCGCCCCTGAAGCCATTCTGCGAGAAGGTGGGAGCGGTCCATGTTCAGGATAGAGCTCTTCGCCTGGAAGATAACACCGTGATCTGTGAGAAGAGCGAGGTGGAATTCGACTATGCGGTGGTGGCTACCGGCGCCGCTCAAAACTACTTCGGGATCAAGGGCGTCGAGAACACCTTTTCCATCAACACCCTGGAGGAGACCAAGAAGGCGCGCCGTTACGTCGAAGATAATTATCCCGAGCGCATAATGATCATGGGCTCCGGCCTCACGGGCGTCGAGGCGGCGTCCATTCTGGCGGAGAGCATGGACGCCAGCATCTACATCATCGAGGCCAGAGAGCGGGTCCTGCCCCAATTCTCGCCCCAGACCTCGGACCTTGTGGAAAAGGCGCTATCCAAGAAGGGGGTCAATATCCTCACCTCCACCCAGGTGGCTGAGGTCAAGAAGGACTGCATCATCTTCACCGACAACAGCAGTCTGGACTGCGATATGGCCATCTGGACGGCAGGCATCAAGCCCACTCCATTCATCCAGAGCCTGAATCTGCCCAAGAAGAACGGCTGGATACTTGTGGACGATCACCTCAATGCCAAAGCCAACGTCTTTGCCATAGGCGACTGTGCCTGGGTGGAGATCGACGGAAAGCTTGCCACCAAGACCGGACTGGAGGCCGAGCGGCAGGCCAAGTATCTCGCCGGCCATTTCAGAAATATGATCAAGGGCAAAACCTTCGAGAAGTACTCTGTGCGGGCGAGCACTGACAGCCAGGTGGCGCTCATCTCCCTTGGAGCTGACTGTGCGGTGGGCGTGGTGGGCAAGACCTGCATAGGCGTCCCCACGCGGCTCATCTACTCGCTGAAGAGCTGGATAGATAAGTCGTTTATAAAAAGGTTCAAATATTAACCTATTTGAGGTAGCCATATGAAAAGCCTCTTACTATCGCTGATTGTCCTGATCGCTCTTGCCTCTTGCAGCTGCACTGGCAATTGTAGCGAGAATTCTCTTATACAAAGGGATGTGCTCTTCGGCAACCCGGATCGAAGCAATATATTGCTCAGCCCGGATGGAACGAGGATAAGCTATCTGGCTCCGATAAATGGCGTTCTCAATGTATGGGTTGCACCGGTTGATGATCCTGGGAATGCCAAGCTCGTCACCAATGACACTTACCGAGGTATTCGTACATATGGCTGGAGCTATACGAATGAACACATAATATACCGTCAGGACATCAATGGCGATGAGAACTGGAGAGTTTACATCGCAAATCTGACAAGTGGAGTGATCAAAGATCTCACGCCTTTTGAGAAAGTGCAATCTCAGCTGTATACAAATAGTCGCAGGTTCCCAAAGGAGCTTATCGTCGGCCTCAACAAACGTGACCCTCGATACCATGATCTCTATCGAATCAATATCGATACAGGCAATGTCACGCTTGTGCAGAATAATACGGAAGGTTTCTCCATTTATCGAGTAGATGAGAACTACAGCATACGACTGGCACAGAAGATGACCTCTGACGGCGGAAACGAGATTTACAGGGCAAACGGAAAAGGCGGATGGGACATAATCCTCAAGATTCCCATGCAAGACGTCCTGACCACTTATATGTTGGGATTTAATGAAACAGAAGAATCAATATATCTTGCGGATAGCAGAGGGCGAAACACCGCCGGGCTTTTTCTCTTTGACCTGAATACTGGCAGGCAATCACTGCTGGCAGAAGATCCTAAAGCGGACTTCGATGGCATGATTATGCATTATGCCAAGAGAAATGCACAGGCTGCTGCGTTTACTTATGAACGCAGGAGCTGGAAGATATTGGATAATTCCATTGCCGGCGACATTGAATATTTGCAGAATTTAGAGGATGGCGAGGTGGAAATCGTCAGCCGCAGTCTCGATGACCGATTCTGGATAGTGGCCTATCTCATAGATAACGGCCCAGTACAATATTATTATTATGACCGCGATAACGGAACTGCGACGTTCTTATTCACAAATCGCAAGAGTCTGGAGGGGATACCCCTCGCCAAAATGCATCCCGTGGTCATAGAGTCACGCGATGGTTGGGACCTGGTCAGCTATTATACTCTGCCTCTGAACAGTTCTGATGACGGCGGTCTGCCAAGCAAGCCGCTTCCTATGATTCTGTATGTTCATGGCGGACCGTGGGACCGAGATGAGTGGGGGTATAATCCGGTTCATCAATGGCTAGCCGATAGAGGCTATGCAGTTCTGAGCGTAAACTTCCGAGGATCAACCGGATTTGGCAAGAACTTTACCGATGCCGGAGACAAAGAGTGGGGCAGCAGGATGCAGGATGATCTCATCGATGCCGTTAACTGGTCTATTGAATCAAAAATCGCCGATCCTAAGAGGATTGGCATAATGGGTGGCAGCTACGGAGGCTATGCCACTCTTGCCGCCCTCACCTTCACCCCCAAGGTCTTTGCCTGCGGAGTGGATATCGTGGGTCCATCCAATCTGATAACCATGATGGAGACCATACCGCCGTATTGGGTGCCGGAGTTTGAAATATATCTGACCCGAGTTGGCGACAACCGAACAGAGGAAGGAAGGGATTTCCTGAGAACACGCTCTCCATTATTCTTTGTTGATCGAATTGAGCGGCCTTTGCTCATCGGGCATGGGGCCAATGATCCAAGGGTAAATGAAAACGAATCGGAACAGATAGTCCGGGAGATGCAGTCCAAGGGCATTCCAGTAACCTATGTTCTGTACTCTGATGAAGGACATGGTTTTGCCAGGCCTGAGAACAAAATATCGTTTTACGCCGTGACGGAAGCATTTTTATCACATCATCTCGGTGGCAGGTTCCAGCCGATTGGCGATGATTTCAATGGATCGACAATTTCGGTGCCGGTTGGTATTGAATATATTCCTGGCTTGAAGGAGTCTCTGAAAAGATAAGGGCTAAGCTCATTTAAATTGGCGGCATCAGAGGCGGCCTGAATACGCCCTTCTCAGTGATCAAACCAGTTACCAGCTCCAGGGGCGTGGCATCGAAGGCCGGATTGTAGACCTCAATTCCCTGGGGCGCGAGTTGCACTCCACCCATCCGGCAGATCTCATCCTTGTCCCGCTCCTCAACTACAATTTCACCTTCCCCGTGCTGGCGGTCGAAGGTGGAGAGGGGCGCAGCCACGTAGAAGGGGATCTTGTGATGTTTTGCCAGGACGGCATGACTGTAGGTTCCGATCTTATTAAAGGCTGCATCCCTTGTGATTCGGTCCGCTCCCACGATTACCTTGTCGATCTTGC
>DAONES010000198.1:0-3370 GCA_035403205.1 Methanothrix sp.
TTCTACCTCCGAGGTAAAACCGCCTGATGAAACAATTAATCCAATATCCCCATCTTTTCTGAGAAGACCTAACAGCTCTCTAATCTCTTTGACCGTTTGTTTCTGCTGTCGATGTTTTACCTGGACTTTGATTCTTGGAGGATTGATGCCCAGTGGGTCTTTATATGCGACAAGATCAATCCCTCCATCTCGACCGGGTGGCGCAATGAATGGAACATGATAACCCATTCCAATCAGTAATTCTGCCACTAATTTTTGAAAGTCGTATGGGCCTAAATCGTTAATATGATGCTCAATCTCCGCACGCGCCTGTTCCACGGCTTGATCGTATGCAGTCTGGCGAATTGCCTTATCAGTTTCTTCCTCAGTTACATCCATTTCTGAGTTTGAAGGCAAATCTTTGGTGATCTTCCAAAGCCTGTATTTTTCAATAGCGGAGCGTATGAACTGCCCAGCGGGCATGGTGATCGCTTGTCTTCCAGAATTGGTGAGATACCACTTGCCGCCCGATTTTTGAATATATCCGGCTTTTACACAATCAATTGAATAGAAATGGATAATTGCCTGCCAACGAATATAACCTGACTTAGCGTAGGGTTCTTTTTCATAATCACTGAGTTTTAGTTTAGACTCGACTCGCGGGAATATTTCTTTAAGCCTTGCTTCTCCCCCTAAATGATCCAACTCAGTGAGTACAATTTTCATTATTTCGCCAACACGATCCAATGAAATCTTCCTGGACATAATTTGGCCCCCTAAGCCGCGTACAGCAGCACCTGCAACTGGTCAACAGCTTCCTTTAACCTTTCCGCCCCACCGAACAATCCGGCGATCTCCCTCACATTGCCATGCTCGGATATGGGCGGCACCTTCAAAACCTCTGGCATCACAAATTGATCAGTTCCGTGCTCAGAGTACTTTTCCAGAAGCTCCTCCAGGATGATCATGGCCTCAGGCCCATACTTTCCGAAGAAGTCCGGCTTCTTTCTGCGGAGCATCTCGGCCCGCTGCCTGCGCGTCTGCAGAGGCGCATTGAAGGCCAGATGGCAGAGAAGGTCAAATGGATCAGCCTCCGGCTGCCCTGCTTCCTGGGCGAGGCTGGCAAAATCTATTCCCCTCTCCTCCAGGGCGGCAATGATCTCCGCCCTCTGCTCCAGGTCTGCCCACCTGTCCCGCAGGGCTGAGGCAGTGGGATAGAGAATTCTCACCTTCTCTGCGGCGTAGTCCGTGAACTTAATCACCCGAAGCTGCCGCCCGTCCGGGTCAAGCTCGGATACGTAGTGGGTGGCAATCTCATAGTGCCCGCCGTCCACATAGAACTTGCGCGGAGCATCCTGATCCGGCTCATCGTCATCCGTTCCTTCATTGCCGGAATCTCCGCCGAGAGCTCCGCCGCCTCTTCTTCCCTTTTTCCCGTCATCCTCAACTATGCCGATCGGATCTCCATCAAATGCCGGATCGGCAAACATCTGCGTCGCGCTTCCGGTGTAATCCAGAATGGAGAAGAAGAGCTTGCCGCAATCCTCCCGCACTCTCGTGCCGCGGCCAATGATCTGCTTGAACTCGGTCATTGAGCCGATCGCTCTCGCCAGGACGATGTTCTTGCAGGTAGGCGCATCAACGCCCGTGGAGAGCAGCTTGGAGGTGGTCAAAATCACCGGAGTGATCTTTTCAAGCTCCTGAAAATCGCTCAGATGGCCAATGCCAGTATCACCTTCATCTGCCGTCACCCGGCAGACGTAATCCGCATTCTTTGCCGCCAGATCGGAATTGAAGTTGTTGAGAGCCCGGCGCATCTCATCTGCATGCTCCTGATCCACGCAAAACACAATGGTCTTAGCATACCGGTCAGTATTTTTCATGAACTCGGCGAGATTGAGGGCGATGGCCTCAGTGCGCGCCCGCAGGGAGATGACCCGCTCGAAGTCCTTTGTCTGATACTCGCCGTCCGGAATCTCATAACCGTAGCGGTCCTTCTCTCCCTGGTTCGGCCTCCAGCCCGCAGCATCAACATCTGTGACGATGCGGTGCACCCGGTAAGGAGCGAGAAATCCATCTTCAATTCCCTGCCTGAGGCTGTAGGTGTAAATGGGATCGCCAAAATAGGCATAAGTGTCCCGGTTGTCGTCCCGCAGCGGCGTTGCCGTCATGCCCAGCTGGTAGGCCGGCTGGAAATACTCCAGAATCTCCCTCCAGTTGCTCTCATCCCGAGCGCTGCCCCGGTGGCACTCATCTACTATTATCAGATCAAAGAAATCCGGCTGGTATTCCCTGAATAGGCCAGGCCGTCGCTCGTCCTTGGCCAGAGATTGGTAGATGGCAAAGTACATCTCCCGGCTTTTGATCGCTTCTCCATTTTCAATCTTCCAGCGAGCATCGCCAAAGGGAGCAAAAGTCTTGTCCTTGGGATCATCGATGAGAATGTTCCTATCTGCAAGATAGAGAATTCTGGGGCGCCTCTTTTCGCCTCTGCTATTCCAGCCCGACTCCCATAGCTTCCAGCAGATCTGAAAGGCCACAAAGGTCTTTCCTGTTCCCGTAGCCATGGTCAGGAGAACGCGCTTTTTCCCCTGCAATACCGCCTCAATCGATCGATTAATGGCAATCTCTTGATAGTAGCGAGCCGTCTTTCCGGGCGAATGGTAATAGGGAGAAAGAATTCTGCTTTTTGTCTGATCATCCTCAATTTTGCCTGCCAGGCAATAGCGCGACCACAGCTCCTTCGGAGAGGGAAACGCATCGAGGAAGCACTCTCTTCCAGTGGCAAAATCAAACTCAACAATGCCATCTCCATTGGTGGCATAGGCAAATTTCAGGCCGAGCATCTCTGCATACTCTTTGGCTTGCTGCACCCCCTCCCCAGGTTTGCTATATTTTCGTTTTGCCTCTACAACGGCAATCTTGAAATCGCGGGTATAGCAAAGCAGATAATCAGCACGCTTCCGAGTTTTTCGCCTGGGCTTATCGCCTACAACAAATATCCGGCCATCAGTAAAGCTCTGCTGTTCTGTGAATGAATGGGGCTCATCGTCCCAGCCCGCCAGAACGAGTCTGGGCTCTACGTACTTTCTGCATGTATCCGCCTCGTTGAGCAAAATTTCTTCTTTGATTACCACGCCCCCAGGAAGTGACATGATGATATACGCAATCTGATATAGGCAATCCAAAGAAAAGATCTATCCTCAAGTACTTTAACTTGTAGGATTGAAAAAGACCATTTTCCCTGATCACGGGTCAGAGAACTTCGAGTGAGAAGATTAATGAATGCCCTGAGGATAATAATCATCAATGAGCAAGAAGGACTCTCTGCCTGCATTTCACCTCCTGGCCAAGCCCACCGGCGCTCTGTGCAATCTGGGCTGCAAGTACT
>DAONES010000199.1:0-3364 GCA_035403205.1 Methanothrix sp.
ATCTGCGCTACAAGACTCAGGCTTCCGCCTCTGGGATCGCTTCCAGCAAGCAGCTTGTTGATAAGATGGGGGAGGCTGGATTTGACGGCGTCTTCCTGGGCGTGGAGAGCATAAACAAGAGAAACCTTGAGTTTCTGGGCAAGGGAAAGATGTCCAATGATGCCGACAAAGCGGTTCAGTATCTTCATGATAATAATATAATAGTCTCCACGGGCCTGATCGGGGGCAATCCAGATGACGATGAGGAGGACCTGTGGGAGAACTTCCGCCTGGCAAGGCGTCTGAAAGTGGATTTTCCCATCTTCTATATCTCCACGCCCTATCCCAGAACGGAGATGAGAGCCGAGCTGGAGGAGATGGGCATGGTCACCAACAGCGACTTTACCAGATACGATGGGCTGCATGCCAACCTCAGGACGAAACACCTCTCTGAGGAAGAGGTGCAATTCATTACCTGGCAGATGAACGCCCGGTACTATGATCTTGAATGGATGAGGTACAACAAGGTCAAGAAGCTCTATCCCAAATGGTTCGCCCGCGAGGTTGCCAGGCTGGCTCCCTTTTATGCCAGAAGAAAGCTGGACCTGGCCCTGGGAAGGAGGACCGTGCGCGATTTCTTCCTGGAGGACTTAAAGAGCGGGGAGCTGTGCAAAGGCGTGGTTTAGATCGATATCTTTACCTACAATAGGCAACTTCTGGGCAAGAGGTAATTGATATGTTTCCAGGACTTTCAGGATTAGGCGGAAGGGGCGGTTTGAGCCCCAAGAAGATGAAGGGCATGCTCAAGAACATGGGCATAGATATCGATGAGCTGGAGAACGTCTCCGAGGTCGTTATTCGTATGCCGGACAGGGAGATCGTCATTTCCAATCCATCTGTCGCGATTATGGACTCACATGGCACACGCAGCTACCAGATATCCGGCGAGGAGTCTGAACGGGCGCCTTCTTCTGCAGGCGGAGAGCAGGCAGCCGAAGCTCCCGTGGAGATTTTGGACTCCGACGTCCAGCTGGTAGCATCGCAAACCGGCACCGGTCTGGCGCAGGCAAAAGCTGCCCTGCAGGAGTCCAAGGGAGACCTCGCAGCCGCCATAATTAAACTGTCATCAAAATAGGTCTATGTTCGGCACCATTCGCGACCCGGTTCACGGTGCAGTCCAGGTCGATGAGCTGGAATGGCATCTCATTCATTCCAGGCCGGTGCAGCGACTCAAGGGCATCAAGCAGCTCGGCCTTGTGGATTCCGTCTATCCGGGTGCGATACATAGCAGATTCGAGCATTCTCTGGGGACCATGCACATGGCCGGACGGATGGCCCGGCACCTGGCCCTCTCCGGAGAAGAGACGCGAAAAGTGCGCTTAGCCGGGCTTTTGCATGACCTCGGGCATTCGGCTCTCTCTCATGCCGTGGAGGGAGTCCTGCGCCGAAACCCTGACATACAGCCCGCTATCTCAGGCAAGCGTGTCTCCAGGCATGAAGAGTTCACTTGCCAGATAATATCTGCTCATCCTTTTGGAGAGAAGGCTATCGAAGTGGCAGAGAGGGACTTCGGCAATGCCGATGATCTTTTTTTAGAGGTCGCAGATATCGCTTCCGGAAAGAGACCTCCTCTCGGCCAGATCATTGTTGGCGACCTGGATGCGGACAGAATCGATTTCCTTTTGCGCGATTCGCATCATTCTGGCGTCTCACTGGGTCTCATTGATACCGACCAGATACTGGAGTCTTTGACCATCAGAGAAGGCCGGATTGTTCTGGCGGGCGATGGTGACTACCGGGCCGAGATGTCCCATACGGCAGCGGAGTCGATGCTCATTGCCCGGTCCCATCACTATAATGCGCTGATCTACCATCCTGCTGTTCAGTCCATTCGGGCCATGCTTCTGGCGGCACTGGAGCGGGCTTTGAGCCGGATGGATGCCGATGAGGCCAGAAGGAGCATAGTCCTGTTCTTCCAGGAGTTTACCGACCCGGACCTTCTGGAGTTCATCAGGCTGAGGGGGGATGACACCTCTCGTGACCTTCTGGATCGCATAAAATACGGCCGGCCCTTCCCTCTGGCAGCCAGGTTTGATCACGGATCTCTCTCGCCCGAGATCAGAATGGCCCTGTCCACAGTCTCCCGCAATGGATACATGAGAAAGCTCTTCGAGGATGCGCTGGGCAGGAAATATGAGGCGCTGGTCGATGTCACAGTGGGAAGCGGGGTGCCCAGGTCAATGAGAACCGAGGCAAACGGATTTTTTTATGACGAGTCTGCCCTGGCAGCGGGCCTGGTAAGGTCTCTGACCCGCCAGATTGCCATCTCCTTCTTCTCGGACCATCAGACCGGCATTTCCCTGGAGGAGATAAATAGCCAGGCGCAGCGCCTTCTCTCTTTTATTCGCACGGAAAGCTATCTTCCTATCGACGGGCTGCTTCTGCTATTCTATACCCTTCATCAGATGCTCTCCGAGACCTACGGCCAGAAGATCCTCGTTCCCAGGATCCGAAACATAACCTGGCTCTACAGGACGGTGGCCAGGCTGAAGGATCTGGGTCCGGCTGAGCTGCGCGGCTTCTTTGACTATGCTTTTCATTCCGACTATGGCTTTCCTTATGGCGAAAAGCTATTCGAAGACGTTCAGATCCTGGTGGCGAGCGGAATGATCTATCAGGACGAGCGGCACTACGAGCAGAATGGGCGCTGGCGCCAGAGATACGAGTACATGCTCACTGCGGAAGGCATAAAATATGCTGAAAAGGTAGCAAGATCTTACGGCAAAGAAGCTGAGGCACTGGCGGATCATCTTCGCATGGAAAGGCATACCATTCCTTATGATGTGGTGAGCCTTTATCTCAAGAGATATAGCGGATACGCAGCCAAAAAGGTTTAGATAAAAAATTGGTTTAATTCATCTGATGTAGCTTGAAGGGAGACTGCTCGTAAGTCTCGATAGCAGTGGTTGGGGTCCAGGCATCATTCAGGAACTGATAGATGCTCTCGCCTGTCCAGGCTACCGTCTTATCCTTTCCGGCTGCGCTGGCAGTGTAAATTGGCGAGGTGGCCTGAGGTGCGGTGTAATTGTCTTTCAGGAAATCGTAAATGGAATAGCTCGCGTTGTTCAGGGTGGTGTTATTGCGAGTCATGTTCCTCTGCACAGCGGTGGACTGGCTCGCCAGGGGTGCGGCAAAGCTGCTTGGCGCCCAGCTATCGTTGAGGAAAGAAGCCATGGATGGTGTTGTCACAAGTGCTGTTTCCGCCGGCGACGGCATAGCAGCAAGATCATCCTTTAAAACTGTCGAGGGAAGAGCTATAACAGCAGGCATTAGCCCGCCCAGAGCTACCAGAGCAAATAGCACAAGTATAATATGTCTCATGGGG
>DAONES010000200.1:0-3313 GCA_035403205.1 Methanothrix sp.
AGGCGCGACAGTCAGCAAAGAAAAGGAGCAGAAGCTGGCGAGGCGCCTGGCTGACGGGGGATATGCCAGCATCACCCTCGACCAGAGAAATCTGGGGGGAATCGATCCGAAGACCGATCTGCAGATGTTCTTGAAAAACGAGGAGCCGACAGAACATAAGATGGTCTATGATGCTCTGGCAGCCGGGCAGATACTGCGCAGCCGGACCGAGATTGACCCGGCGCGCATCATCTATGCCGGGGAGAGCAACGGCGGTCGTTTTGCCATCATAGCCTGTGCGCTGGATGGGAGCGCGAGGGGCGTTTTAGCCATCAGCACCTGTGGATATGGAACGGACGCTGCAGTCGCTTCAGCTGGAGGGCTCGATAAGAACCTGATTCGTTTCTATCGGTCCATCGACCCGGAGACATACCTGAGCAGGATTGCGCCTCGCCCGCTGGTCATGATCCATTCCAGCAATGACACCATCATTGCCTACCAGCTTGCGGAGAAGACCTTTGCTCTGGCTGTAGAGCCCAAGAGATTTCACACTGTAGATTGCAGCGTGCATGGCTACTGCTCGCAGATGAATCAGGCAATCGAAGAAGAGCTCAAGAGCATGGCAGTCAGGTAGTCAGAGCGGGATGTGGAGTCAGAACGAAATCATAGGAGGGATAGGCAAGGCCGATAATCAAGCGGATAGGAGGAAAGGATGGTCTCTTGTCAACCTTGCCCATCTCAAGCTCGACGTTCAACGATATAAATGTGTGGTACACTGCATGTGTTGCACGCCTCCGGGCCTGGACTGCCTTGCCGGATTTCCATACATCCGCTCTTTTCCTTTCCACCTCTCATTTGCCATTTCTACGGCGAGCAACGATCCGATTCTTGCGTGAGGAGCCGGGAGGGATCGATCTCAAAGTGTGACTTTTACATCCTTTCCAGCAAAAGCCTCTTTGAGGTTTTCCTCCTGCTCCTTGGATAGAGAGGTCTTCAATACCTTGACGTTCTTGTACTTGCGAAGTTCATCCATTACTTTGTCCGGTGTAGAGTCTCTGACCAGCAGGAACAATGCGGAATTTCCCGGCTGAATGGTGCTTCCAACGTCTTTGATGAATTGCCCATCCACTCCGGAATTGGTATATTTTCCGGCTATTGCTCCTGCGGCCGCACCGAGAACCAGACCGAATACCGGCATGAAGAATATTAGGCCAATCAGAAGCCCCCAGAAGGCTCCACCCAGAGCCCCAGCGCCGACCATATCGACCTCCTGATCGACCTTAACCTTTCCTTCCTTGTTTCTAACGACAACCGCCGCATCCTCCAGTC
Organism: Methanothrix sp.; assembly: GCA_035403205.1. Lineage (GTDB taxonomy): Archaea > Halobacteriota > Methanosarcinia > Methanotrichales > Methanotrichaceae > Methanothrix. Next base: position 1,309 of record DAONES010000200.1, read on the forward strand.
CGATAAGATGCTCCTTCTGAAGCTTTAGCAGGTCGTCTCTCATCTTGCCTGCATCGATTTCCGTGTCAAAGGCCAATACTACCAAATCACTCATTGCTGAAAACCTCCGGAATAATTTATGACATAATTTATGTCACCTTGTGCATATAGACTTTTCCAGATAGCTTTAAATGTCCGTCGGCGATGAGGTCGATGGACAGCGATGCCGATGGGAAGCGATTTTGATGTCGATATCGATGTCAATGCCGATGCCGATCCCGATACCTAGCCCATTGGCGCATTATTTTGTCTCTGCAATTGCCTCTTTCTTCGGCTGGACGGTGATCATGGTTCGCCAGGTGGTATTGCCGAAATACAGAGCGTCAAACCACATCCAGTAAAAGCGATTGGCATTGACGAAGGAGTAGCCGTCGCAGTAATCATCGTATCTGTCATAGGGGTCTGCCAGAATCAAGACATCATCCCACGGATCGCTGACATTTCGATAGTCGTATCCGACTGCGATCGCCCAGTGTCCGCTCAGGTCTATCCATTCCACCAGTGTCGGAATGCCCTGCCGGATGTTGTCTTGCAGCCGCCGCAAGGCAGAGCCGTCTCCTCTATCTTCGAACTCCAGACTCGCATTAAAACCGTTCCGAAGAAGCCAGTCAACCATTTCCTGCGGTTTGGTGCCGGGCAGGGATGAATTCAAGTCCCTCGTGCCAAGTTCTCCGGCAATTCTCATCTCCGTTTTTGCGTCCTGCTCAAAATCTTGGCGTCCATAGAATCCGGCCAGGGATAGCAGTACAGCCGGACCGCATGTATAGTCGGTCGTCTGCTGATAGGCCCTGAGCCCCGGAATGAAATCAATATTCGGCGTGGAGGAAAGAATAGTAGTATCTATTTTCGGAAACCACTCAATCTCATTGGTACCGTTCTCCCTGCAAGAGCAAGCGCTGGAGAAGAGGAGAAGCGAGACGAGAACTATCGATGTAGCAATTGCCTTGTTTTTCATTTTGCCCTTTTTTGTATCCGGATGATATAAAGCTGTCTTATATTGGCTTATCATGCCGGCCATAGACAAATCGCGTAGGAGACCTTGTTACCCGGAGGATAAACGCTATCAGTACAGCAGGGAGCAGGCGGGATGCATTTTGCGGCCAAGATGATCACGGTATTGCCCGACCTAATGTTTATGTCTATGGAGAAAGCAATTACGATGAACGGAATAATTCATGGAGAGAAAAACTCGTGTTCAACACCAGGAAGATCAATGAGAAGGGGGAAGCAGTAATTGCGATTTGCCCGTTATGCAATTTGCGCGTCGAATTCATCGGCGCTCCTATGGTAAGATGCTATTCCACAGGAAACACATATGAGCAGGAGAGAGTCATCTGGGTTTTAGAATCAAAGGTCCCGAAAGAGACCGGATATGATGTGGAGAATTTGAGGGGAAATAACAAGACGCAGGATTTCCTGCCCAATGCTCATGCCACTGAAGAAGAGAGCGAAGGGTGACTGCGAACATCTCTCGTCAGTTTTTTCTATTTGCACGAAGAATCATAATCCGAAAGATCATTTGTCGAGGCCTCTATGTACAAGATAGTCAAACGCAGGGAGATGGCCGGTGGGGACATAATTCTCAACGAGATTGAAGCGCCCAGGATCGCTAGAATTGCCCAGCCGGGACAGTTTGTGATTCTCCGGATCAATGAGGCCGGAGAGCGCATCCCCATGACCATAGCCGATATTGATGCAAAAAATGGGACCATCACCATCATCTACCATGTGGTGGGCTGGTCAACGGCGCTATTCAAGACCTTGCAGGTTGGCGACCATTACCTGAATGTGGCCGGGCCGCTGGGGCAGCCCACCGACGTTACAGATGCGGGAACGGCCATCTGCATTGGAGGCGGAACGGGACTGGCCGTCCTCTATCCCATTGCCAAGAAGCTAAAGAGCCTGGGAAACCGGGTGGTGAGCATCATCGGGGCGCGCACCAGGGACCTGGTCATCCTTGAGGAGG
>DAONES010000201.1:0-3298 GCA_035403205.1 Methanothrix sp.
TCATAAGACAATATTGGTGGAAATATTATATTAAGTTTTGCAAGGAACTATAATAATGCCCTTTTCAGATATGGCGCTATATTCACAGCTGCTCAATTCAACGAAAAAGACGCTTCCGGGACGTCTGCCAGCTTCCTGGAAGCCAAGTTCTCAGGAATAGAGGTTTTAGGTGGAAGGTTCGCTGAGTTACAGGATCCGACGCATTCATTATTCATAGGCGCTCCTAACCAATTTCTAGGAGCTAAGTTCAGTGGAGGGGCTCTATTCAGGGAAGCCCATTTCGAAAGTGATGTTAATTTCATGGACGCCCAATTCAGCAGGGCCGATTTTAGAGGAGCACAATTTTGTGGTCGCATAAACTTGATAATATCTAAATTTGATGAATTTCATATTCGCTGGCATGAACTTAAGAGTAGTTTGTTTTATGACGGACCGACATACCTCTCATTAGTGAAAAATTTTAAAAAATTAGAGTTATGGGATGATGCAGAATCCTGCTACTACCACTATAGAAGGAAAGCTCAAGCCAATAAATCGTGGCGGGACTGGTCCAAATTGCTTGATATTGTCGCCTGGATTTCATGTGAGTATGGCGTTAAAGTGTGGCCGATAGCCATTTGGATTCTAATCTTCTTGGTTTTTTTTGCATCACTTTATGGATCGTTTAATGGGATAACAACTGTTGGGCCATCAGAAATATTTCTATCAATAAATATTGCTCCCATTGTTGTCCAAAATGCACCGCCCATCAATGCATATTCTGGTGGTCTATCTTCTGCGGATTATCTGTATTTCAGTGCCGCAGCACTAACTGGCAGTGCACCCACCGAATTACACCCCATCGGAACTTGGAAATATATCGTGGTAATAGAACGCCTAATAGGGTATCTACTCCTGGCATTATTCGTCGTGGTTTTAACTAAAAAATTGATCAGATAAGAAATGATCCAGGAATATTAAATCGCACGGAGGGAATAACCACCAGCTGCTATTAATTGGGATTCTCCATACCTCATGCTATTAAAATAGTCCCGCGGGACCAGGGACCATCTTTCTCTTCTCTCCATATAGGACCTATTTGTAGTATATTGCTCGCTTTTCGCCTTCTTCTTCACAGTAAGGTATATATGAAATTTGGCAAATTCGCGCCAAATCCTGCACTTGATCTGTACTTGAAGCAACCAATAAAGAGATGTGCTAAAAATGGTCCCTAGTCCCCCGGAACTAATTCAGAATTTAATATAATAACGGTCTTCCTCCTATCAAGATGAAACTGTTTTGTCTCGGTAAAGTCGCAGACTCTTAGGAGTTCTGCAAAATGGTTCTTCTTGATGTGCATCTTCTTCCTGGCATCCTTCGCCAGCATCTTCCCGCCATTGGCCACTAGCAAAGTTCTGAGGATCTCGGCCCGGTCCTTCTGCATGGGCCGAGGCTTCGCTGTGGCCTTTGAATTGCCTCAAAAAGGTTGTCTAAGTCCCGTCCCATTTGGACGGGAAACTGCCTATGAGTGAGCTTAAACCGCTCAAATTCGGCTCGATCCAGGGTTTGCTGTTCCTTCCGGCTAGCTATGCTATCTCATCACGCAGTGGCTGGTCGGCCTTCTCGACAGCCTGAGCTATCAGCACGGCCATTTCCTCCGGCATGGAGGATCCCCTAAAAAATGAGTGAGGCCCATATCCGGTCCAGCCTCCATCGCCTCCAGACATCACGACGCTGGGCTGCAGCGCGACGGGCCTTCTTGCACCTTATTGAGTGCATCGCAAGGCCTCCAGCACGCCGGACAATCCGGCCCAGCCTCCCTCCAGCTCCTCCTTCAGTACGATAGCGGACCGGGTCCACCCAAACACGGTCATGATGCCCTCTGCGATGGCTGGCAGGCCATAGGCTTTTATCGCGGCTTCTTTAGTCATCTCTGCCTATTCTATTTTCGAAAGACATATTTGTGTATAATTATTTCTAAAAGGGAGCTAACGGCCCAGGAATGAAGGGATGGCTGAAGGGAACAGCCCGCCTGAGCCGTTTGAGGTAGCACTCCTACCTGATAGTAAACATGGTACTCATAATAGTATTTAACTCTTTCTGTATTCAAATAATGTTAATTAAGATATACTCCTTGGAGCATAATGCCTTTAGGATCTCATTGCGGTCTCGGATTTGGAGCTGGACAGTCAAATCCGATTGAGAAGGGCTAAATTGAGAAAGGCTAATATCAAATTTCTGCTGATAGAGGCAATAATTTATGAGGCACTCTGGCTTATGAACCACGAAAGCGACAGGCTGAAAAAGCGCAGCATGGGACGCGATAGTGCTCAAGCCATAGCTTGTGAGACAACAAGCAGAAAAATTTATATTTGATAACCGACTAATAACAAAAGTATAAAACAGAATAATTGGCGATAGGAGCAGACTCCAGATTCCTCTGACTTGAGATGATCCGGCCTTTTCGGCTTGTTGCATCTTGGTATTAGTCATCATCGCCGGATCGTTTCAGCACCCTGATCCGCAAAATTAGCATCCCTTCTGCAAATGCACCCAGAGCAGCCAAGAAGCGCACAGCGCTTTGATTGCCATAGCCAAGTTATGAAGCTTGATCGCCAGCAAATCTATTCCAAAAGTTGGGGTTAAATCCATGTCCGAACTATATACAAAAATGATAAAAGAAGCCATGATGGCCCAGCATGCCGATGTAGAGACTGTGAAGAGAAAGAGAGGACAGAGCTTCACCGTTGAAGACACCAGAGCCTATCTGGATGTCGTCAATAAGATGAAGGCGATTGAAAATCAGGCCAAATCAGTTTTTAAGTTGCATGTGGACTCTGTAAATGCCCATTTCAACATCCTTTCTTCCCTCACCAAGACCATCCGACCGGAGGATGATCCCTTTGTAGAGCATTACCAGACACCGGCCATTCTGGAGATCATCTGCGAAGAAGATGAAAAGTTCAAAAAGAGTCTGGATGCATTCATAGGCGCAGTGGGAAGGGCAGAAGCACTGATCGGCCTGGAGGCTGCCAGGAGATATGGCGGCTTTTATGGCCCCACTTGCGTGGTGGATTTCGCCCTTATCCCGGGCAGCACCAGCAACGTGGTCAACCGAATTTTGAAGACAGTTGATATTCCCGATGCCCACAAACAGGCCATCCTGGCCGCCAAATCCTGGGGCATGAACACCTCCTATGGAATTGGCGAGGTCTTTGCAAACCAGGTGGAGAATGGTGCCACCCTGGCAGATGCCGTGAAAAAGGAGATCGATGAGGTCAAGTACATCTACGAGAGCCCCATCGAGGCGCAGGGCAAG
>DAONES010000202.1:0-3275 GCA_035403205.1 Methanothrix sp.
CAAAATTTTTGTTGTAAAGAATCATTTTGAGACAATTAAGCAGGCTGAGACAGAAGTTGACTCGTATTTGTCACCACTATTTAAAATCATGAGGTTATTTAAAGAAGGTGAGATCAATATGCCATTTTTATACTATTTTTATGATGAGAATTCTATTATAAATGTTCAACGCTTTAGTTTTTATCCACAAGTATTTATTACCTCAAGTGCAGGAAAATTTACAATAGATGATGAAGATGTTGCGAAATTGAGCAACCTCATCAAAAATATAGATAGAAATAATATGAGTTTTGAAAATGATATTCTAAAAATAGCTCTAGATAATTTTGATATGTCATATTATGCCCATTCTACTTCAATAGCGCTCTTGGACTTATCCATCAGTTTGGAGGCATTGTTCAATCCATCGGGTTCCGAATTAGGATATAGGATATCGAGAAATGCTGCTACGCTTATTGGAAAAACAAATGCTGAATCCAAAATAATTTATAAGTTCATTAAGCACATCTATTCGAAAAGATCTAAACTCGTCCATACTGGCATTGTAGGAGATCCAATTAAAAGAGAAGAGATTGTAACTCTGCGTTCTTATGTAAGACAATCTATTAAGAATTTTTATAAGTATACGATTGATAACCCATTAGTGAATCACAAGAACCAGAAGACTGCACTATTGGAAGTACTAGAACTATCTAATTTTGGTGATTCTCCTGTTAAAGATTTACCATGGTAGCCAAGATTTGTTACCGGCCTACTAACGAGCCATAACTCAGTTACCGCCCATCTCTCCCATCCTGCATGGCTATCGCCAGAATAGCAGCCGCGAATGATCTCCAGCCCACCGCCCGAGTACGGAAGGGCCAGATCGCTCTTCGAAGACTGGATCCAGAGCCCCATCCTCCACTTCGACACGCTGAGACCCTGAGCCCCTTCCAGGCCAGCGAGAAATCTTCCCTATCGTGTGCGCGACCTTTGCTTCTCCTGGATCAGCCCGCCCGGCAAGGATCGCGCCTCTCCCGCCCGCCCCCTGGCGGCAAGACACACCCTGCGTCTGGCCGGCGGCATCCCCACTACGCCCGGCGGCTCGCTTCCCGCGGGCGGCGCGTGCCCACGCCCGCGCCCGTGGAGCGGCAGTCCAACCGTGCCGCCATCGCGGTGGGTTTCGTGGGAAGGAATTCTCGCCGGACGGAATGAGAAAAGAAGACAAAATAGAAGATTTTTCAGGATGATCTGGCTGGAGCAGGCTGCCAACTCTTTCGATATCCCTCACCACTTTAATCAATGTGCTGACTTGTATCAGTTCAATTCAAACGAGTCTGAAACATCGATCACCATCGATGCCGCCAGGACCATTGCAGCCACGGGTGCGGAAAAGGAATGCTTCACTTCCAAGGCAGATCTCTATTCAATTCTTGATCATCATTGGACATTTCTGTACTTATCTGGGTAGATACTCTTTTCTAAATCGTCTATATATCCTTTTTAGGCTAAGTGATAGTCCATGAGGCGGCTAAAGGCATTGATGGCGATCTGCGTAATTGTAGTATCATTGGTCCCGGCAATAGCGGCGGGCGAAACTGAAAATCTCTCCAATCTCAAGAGTCTTCTTATCTCCTTTGACGATCGAAACATTGATTCCCAGGATCTGGCATTCTTCCTTGTAACCCATAATTTTGATGCGACACCAGTGGGGAGCAAAGTAGAGGTCAAGCTTGACAAAAAGGTCTACGTCCTTGTTCCAAATGGCGATAATCCCGGCCTGTGCGATATCGCGCTCTAAATTAAGCTAAGCCGCGATGATTCTCCCTATGATCAATTCCTGCAAGAATAATGGCCTCGCCGCATAACCCCGAACGCAACTGCCCTGCCCCCAAACCTGCCGCCAAACCCTCTCCTCTGCTCCAGGAGGGGTGTCTCACTATTCTATTCAAATCAATCTGACCCCGATGACCAGTTGGAAAAAGAATTGAGGATGTAGGAAGCCCTGCAGGACTCTCATGAACGGACGCGCATATTTATCATCTCGTTCATGGCTGCTACTGCAATGGGCGTTCCACCGCGGGTGCCGACAATTGATATGGATGGCACGTCCAGGCTCCGGAGGAGTTCCTTGCTCGCCGCTGCATTCACAAATCCGACCGGAGTGCCGATGACCAGGGCAGGCTTGACATCCTCTGAGGATATGAGGTCGCAGAGGGTCAGAAGCGCAGACGGCGCATTGCCTATCATCACTATGCTTTCGGAGAGCTCGCTTTTAAATGCCAGAACGCCCGCCGAACTCCTGGTTATTCCCTCTTTTTCCGCCAGATCATCTCCCTTTCCAATCATTGCGGTAATTGAGCATTGATGGCCTTTCTTGACCACGCCTTCCTTTACCATATTGATATCCACAAATATTTTCGCCCTTCCATCCAGTGCCCTGAGTCCTGCATTTATGGGGTCCTTCACAAACCTGAGTATATCGGCGACACTGGGGTCTCCAGTGGCTATTGAGCATCTCTGCCGGATTCTGTCTTCCGGGGTTCTGTCTCCCACAATCTCTGTGATGATTCCTCTGCTCCTTTTGCTTATGTCCATTGCCTCGCGTGTAGTAGCTCCAATATCCGTATAATTCTCATCCATTGCCAAGCGCCTTCTGCATTTTCTCAGTTCATTAACCTATGAAATATAACTTTACTTGAGGAAATATAAATTTACATCGGGCAGGCTTTATATACAAGTTAAATTGACTTAAATTAAATCAATCTTAATTTGGAGGAGATACAATTGAATAAAAACCCAGTCTGGACAGTCTGGATATTGGTATGCATCGGCCTTCTCATCACAGCAGGAAGCGCTGAGAATGTCACTGTTGTCGACTCCACCGGGCGCTCAGTAGACGTGAATGCGCCGGTGCAAAAAGTAGTGTCGTTAGGATCAGGAGTCGCATCCTACCTTTATGCACTCGATGGCGGAAAGAGCCTGATTGGAAGAGACTCGTATTCGCACTTTCCGCCCGCTTTGGAGGAGATTCCCATTGCCGGGAAGAGCTCCTATTCTCCTGATCTGGAGATGATAATATCGTTTTCTCCGGACCTGGTGATCGCCGATACCATGCTATCAGACGACAACTTGAAGGAGCTGGAAAATGCGGGCATCCCTGTGATGATCGAGTCCCTTGTGGACCCGGCCAAAGACATCGATGTGATGGAAAGGCTGGGCAAAATAATGGGCAAAGAAGAGCGTGCCAAAGAGATCACCGATTTCATCAAAGGATATCAGGACCAGATCCAGCA
>DAONES010000203.1:0-3255 GCA_035403205.1 Methanothrix sp.
GACGAGAGCATGCTGGAGATATGTTGCGGAAGCGGCATGGCCACACAGGCGCTCACTCGCAATAAATTCCGTCCAATTTCTATGGATTACGATCGCTGCGATCTGTGCCAGGGCCTGAAGAGCGGACTCATGGACCCCAAGAGATGCCTGCTCCTCGATGCCAGGCTGCTGCCTCAGATCTTTCCGGAAGGCTCCTTTCATACCGTCCTGGGATTCATGGTAGGGCTGATAGACGACTTCAACTGGCCGCTCTGGAGGGAGATCCTCCTTTCTGCCTCCCGCCTAGCGAAAAATAAGGTTCTGTTTACCGTTTACACCAAAAAGGAAGCAGAGCTCATCGCGAAAGCGCTGGGAGACATCGGCTGGAGTGGCAGGGTAATCGACAATCGTGACTCAAAGGGAATTTACGATCAGTGGGCCTATTTGGCAGTGAAACAGGATTGAAGGAAAAGGTTAATTACAGTTCCCGGAATGGATAGAGTAAGGTGAGATTCTTGGCTGATTTTAAAAAGAGAAATACCGAGAGAAAGGGCGGCAAAAAGGAAGAGATAAAAAGCAAGAAGCTCATGGAAGACAACCTCGATGACCTTCGGGGTAGGGGAGAAGAATCGAGATAACTCAATTTTCCGAGGCGGCTTTATCCAGGTCCCGATGCCAGAGGCAAACTCGCGAAATGTGACTCTGGCAACGCGACTGTGTTTTTATTATTTTTTTGGCTTCAACATTGCTTTTCAACTCTATGAAGGCGTTACGCTCAAGCCCCGGCTCAGCTCTTTGAGCTTTTCGATGCTCTCCTGGGTCTTGGCGGACTCTTTTCGTTTCTCATCCTCAAAGTGCTTTATGATCTCATCCAGGGATATGGTGAGCCTGTAAACCTTCATTGGCCTGCCCTTTCCGTCCTTCTTGATTTCCCTCTCTTCCACCCAGTTGTTGCTGCGCAGCGTGCGCATGGCAATGCTCACCTCCGGCTGGCGCAGATTCGAGCCGATCTCGATCTCTCGAGAGGTAGCCTCCTCCACATTGGCCAGATAAGTTATCATGCTGGCCACATTTCTGGGAATATCAAGTTCTCTCAGAACTTCTACGAACTCCCGGTCGGAATCATCAAGAACTTTTACGGAGAATTGTCTCATAATAACCTCATTCTATATTTTGATATAAGAAATACTCAATGATATAAATAGTTTTTTTCTCGACGTTCAGCGTTATTTGCCTAAGATTATGATGCAAATATGCAACTGCGTAAAGATATTCCTTTCGAGAAAACATAAAATATCTGGCAATCCATATATACAAATAAATGTAATTCTCTCTGCCATTGTGATTATGCTAAATCCCATAAATTCTAAAATTCATATAACCAGAATTCTTATAGAAAAAAATGCTGAATCAAACCCCTTGGACGACTTCCGCCCGGATTTTTTTATTTATCGGTATCTGGATCATCCTCCAGGATGTCGCCCTCGCCTGCTAAACCAAAGTATCCGGAGATGCGTATGATGTCCAGCCGGGAGATCCGGTAAGCTCCATTCTTCCTCTCCAGAGGCGGATTGCTCTGAATCTCTTGCAGGGAGATGCCCTTCACCCCAGAGTTGTATCTCTCTGCGATATCTCCCCAGGAGACAAGGTGTGCCGTGCGGGCTTTTCCGGCTCCGTGGCGCAGCTCCACCGCAAGGATTCCCTGCCTGCCGGAACGGGCGATGAAATCCGTCTCCCGCACCATCTGATGCGCTCCGGCAGCAAGGCTAAAGTGCTGCTTGAAGTAGAGCGAACTGGTCTTGCGAGCGTCCAGGCTCTTGCATTCGATGGCCAGATAATACTCGGGAATCTTGGAGTCCACCAGGATATCTATGAACTGAGAAGAGAAGCGAGATTGCTTTAGCCGGTAGGCAATGGCTGCGATGCCATCCTCATCGAAGAAGGAGTTAAGGGCGCTCACCAGGGCCCACTCAAAGTCGGGCATTGCCTATTATTTTCCGCGGATCTCTAAAAATATCTTTTCCTCAGATTACTTTCGCCCCGCGCTCACCGCACTCATTTAATAACCGACAAAGAAATCCATTCCGGTGCGTTTTGGTGGGAGAAGCAATGGTAGTGGGAAGAACTCTGTGGGACTTTGCAATCGAGGCACTTGCCACGCCGGGCGTGGCAATCGTTCTCATAGCTCTGCTTTTATTATTTGAGATCACATTGATTCTGATGCTGCTGCTCGCACACAATGGCACCTTAGACCTCAAATTCAGCTATGGCGGAATGGGTCTGGAGCTGGGCCAGTTCGCCGCCCTTCTGGCATGAGGCAGATGACCGAACCGATGGCTGGGAGACGGAAAAGAATCTAAATGTATCATGCGAAAAATGTCTTCTCATGGCAACACTGGGGAGATTTATTCGGGCGAAAACCATCACCGATGCCTGGCAAAGAGGTCTGGGCCTCATCTGGCGGCAGGGAGCAGAGATCACTGATGAGAGAGGCACCAGGATACGGGAGCTGCTGTCTTTGCAGGTAGTGGTGGAGGACCCTTACCGGGAGATGATTCCCGCCCAGTACTCCTGGAACGAGGAGCGTCTTGAGGAGTATGCGGAGCAGCTTTTGTCCGGCAGGAATCCCGGTTTTGAATACACCTACGGGGAGCGGCTGCGCGCCTGGCATCTGCCCGGCATGCCCGCACAGGATCAGATCGAGCAGGCGATCCTGCGGCTCAGATCTTCGGCCAATACCCGCCGGGCGACAGCCGTAACCTGGATAGTGCCTGTGGATATGAACAAGGATGAGGTTCCCTGCATGATTGTGGATGACTTCAAGCTGCGCGATGGCCGCCTGAACCTGTCAATCTTCTTTCGCAGCCATGACTTTGCGGGAGCTTATCCAGCCAATCTCTACGGCCTGGCCAGGCTGCTGCAATATGTCAGCCGCGAGATAGGAGCCGAGCCGGGATCGATCTCCACCACCAGCTCTTCGGCGCATATCTACGAGCATGACTGGGACTTTGTAGAGAAGATGCTGTTGGGAGCAGGGACCGATGGCGTCTGATGCGGCCCTAAAGAGACTGCCAGCAGCTAACATACCGCAAGTAATATCTGCTTTGGTCGAATTCATCCTTCGCTTATGGTCGATACCCTGCTGATGGTCAAGGCTGAGGAGATCCTGGAAAAGATCGAGAAGGGCAAGCCGGTAGAGTACGAAAACGTTATCATTTACGGCGACCTGGATCTGCACCGGCTGGATCTGCCATTCAATAAGGCCAAGGAGAAGAT
>DAONES010000204.1:0-3254 GCA_035403205.1 Methanothrix sp.
TTGCATGAGGGCTATGCAGGTATGAAGCCCTCATCCACGGCAATCTTCTGGCCCTCCGGCCCCCGCACAAAGTCTATGAACGCCTGCGCTCCGCTCGTGGGCTTTCCAAAGGTATAGAAATACAGATGCCTGTGCAGCTCGTAAAGGTCCAGCTTGATGTTTTCATAGGTGGGCATGATTCCGTCAAAAGCTATGCCATCGGCTCCTCCGCCCAGATAGTTGAATCCCAGATAGCCTATGGCCTTGTCGCTTCCCGCTATGGCGGTCTTGACCTCCGCTCCCCCAAAGGCCACCGTATCAACGCCCGGCGTTTCAGCATCTTTGCTGCCCAAGACGATCTCATTGAAGCTGTCCCGGGTTCCGGAGCCCTCTTCTCGTGATATCACATAAATATCCGCATCCGGGCCGCCAAGCTCCTTCCAGTTGGTGATATTTCCGGAATAGATGTCTCTGACCTGCTCCCGGCTCAATCCCAACACGCCTGCCTGATAAATCTTATCGCTAACCGCCAGGCTGATGCCATCCTGCCCCACCAGGAACTCCTCAAAGGAATCTCCAAATCGTTCCTTCTCATCATCGGTTATCTCACGCGAGGCCATGGCGATGTCATTCTTGCGCTCGGCGATCCCCAGAATCCCACTTCCCGTGCCTCCGGCTGAAATCGTCACCACATAATCCCTCTGCAAGGCATTGAACTCCTCTGCCGCGACCTCAGCCAGAGGCATCACGGTTGATGATCCCGAGACTTTTACATCCTTGGCGGACCCCGAGACCGTGACATTCTCAGCTGACGCAGAGCAGACGATGACCAAAGCGAGCAGCGCGATTGACATGATGACTATTGTTTTTCTAATGAGCCCCACCATGTGCAAGTGCATCGTCAAAATATGTAAAGCTTATCGTCGCATTTTGCCATCACACTGACATTTTTTGATCTGTTTCAGGCTCTCTCGTAAAGTGTGGTCCTCTGCACCGCCCTCTTTCCCCGCGCTTCTATGAGATCTATCAGCTCCTCTGCGGAGATGCTGGGCTGCTCTTTGCTGTTGCGGGCGATCGCCTCATCCATGAGAGTTCCTCCAAGGTCATTGGCCCCCCAATCCAGGGCGGCAGCTGCTGCCCCTCGGCCCAGCTTGGTCCAGCTCGCCTGGATGTTTGTGATGTTGGGATAGAGGGCAACCCTGCCCAGAGCATGCATCTTGAGACGGTCCAGAAGGTCGGCCCCCCTGGTAATCCTGCCCAGAGGGTTATTGCTTGCAATGAACGGCAGCAGAACCATCTCTGTAAATCCGCCCGTCTCGGACTGGATCTCCTTGAGGATTTGCAGGTGGCTCAAGCGGTCAGCCAGACTCTCGACATGGCCGAAGAGCATGGTTGATGTGGTGGGAATAGCCAGCATGTGGGCGGCAGTGATTATCTCCCGCCATTTTTCGGTATTGATCTTGCTCGGGCAGATCTTCTGGCGCACTGAGTCGACAAGAATCTCGGCAGCAGTTCCGGGCATGGAACCCAGGCCGCTTCTCTTCAGCTCCTTCAGGGCATCTGAGACCTCAACTCCTGAGTTTTGCGACATGTGCTGCACCTCCATGGGAGAGTAGGCGTGCAGATGCATCCCGGGAAAGTCGCGGTGCAATAGCTCCAGGATCAAGCAGTAGTCCTCAAGATGCATTCTCGGAGAAAGGCCCCCTTGCAGACAGATTTCGGTAGCTCCCAGGCGCTCCGCGTCGCCGGCGCGCTCCAAAATCTGCTCTTCTGTCAGGGAGTAGATGCTGTTGTGCTTGAATGAGCAGAATTTGCATGTTCCAATGCATTCGTTTGTGAAGTTGATATTCCTGTTTATGACAAAAGAGACGGTATCCCCGCAGCTCTTCTCGCGCAGATGATTGGCCAGCCGGAAGAGATGCAGGGGCTGATGCCATAGCTTTTTCAGTTCATCCTGATCGGAAGACATGCTAGCGGGAAACGAGGCAGTTTCCGCATTGTCCGAGGCTTCTCTGATCATTGATAGTTCTCACTCTCTTTCTAATCTTCTTTCTTTGGGCATCTGGCTGACGAGTTTGCCATGTGAGTATAGACCGCACCCAAGTATATCCCCTCTATAAAAAACTACCACATAGCCTGCCTCACATCCTGATTCGATGGACTGGGTGCCACCTTCCAGAAAGATCTTCGCCTCGTCGCTCGTGAGGTCCATGGTATTCTTGCTGGCAAATCTGCCGAAGACCTGCAGAGCCGAGGTGGTGGGCTTCCAGGGCCGGTCCTTGCAGTTCATGATGCGCATGCCTATGGACTCATAGCTCAGCGCTGGAAGGTCCACATCGCTCGCAGCCCAGATGCTCTTTGCTTTGCGGAAGAACCTGTAGCCGGAAAATTCCTGCTCTGGGACTGCAAACCGCTCCTGCCAGAGCTTTGTGATGAGAGAACGCTCCAGAGGCTCGAATACGTTCCTAACTCTTGATGATCCTGGCGACATAAAAGCCTCCCGTGTCATTGATGTGAGGATAGTAGCGGGCGGTGGCAGAAAGCTCCTCCCTGAGCCTCTTGCCTTCCCATTCGACTATTCCCGGACACTCCTTCAGGCCGGCAATTTTTACCTTTTCCAGCCGGAAGGCCCCGCTATCTCTGCTATCCCCGCTATGTCTGCCTGCTCCGCCGTCTCCGCTATGCTCGCCATCCACGCCGTCTCTCCTCCCTTCCAATGCCTCCTGCACCACCAGCTCGTTTTCCTCCGGGGCGTAGGTGCAGGTGGAGTAGACCACGACGCCCCCGGGTTTCGTCAGGCGCATGGCGTTCTTGAGAAGGCCGACCTGAAGCGCCTTTAATCCCAGGGATCTCTCCCGGCTGCATCTGGCCAGGGTTCCGGGCCCTCTTCTTTCCCGGCCCTCGGATGAGCAGGGAGCATCCACCAGGACCCGGTCAAAAGAGCCGCGGGGAAAGCGGCGGCCGTCATAGCGGGTGACTGCCACATTCAGCACGCCCAGCCGTTCGCAGTTGGAGCGCAGGGGGGCTATCCGCCCCAGAGAGGGCTCATTGGCAATCACAAGGCCTCTGTTCTTCATCATCTGGGCAATCTGAGTGGTCTTGCTGCCCGGAGAGGCGCACATGTCCAGAATGCACTCTCCTGGCTTGGGGTCGAGAACCAGTGGCGGGACCATCGATAGCTCCTCTTGAATGTGGATCTGGCCGAGAAGGTTTTGCAGGAGCTTTCCCGGGCTCTCAGAGTCCAGCTTCAGTCCCAGAGGGTACCAGTCGAAGCT
>DAONES010000205.1:0-3245 GCA_035403205.1 Methanothrix sp.
GCCGGCCTGCCGCTTTTCGACTCCCTTTGCACCTCATTTGCCAGCATAGCCACGGGCGGTTTGTCTCCCGTCGCCTACAGCATTGCAAAATACAATAGCGCTATAGTGGAGTTCATCGTCTGCGTTTTTCTGCTGCTGGGCGGAACCAATTTTATCATCTACAACCAGATAATTCTCAAGAGAAACCTGAAAGACCTCCTCCTGGATTCCGAGTTCAGATTCTATATCCTGATAATGAGCATTTCAATATCGATTCTGATGATCTGGGGCAGAATTCCCGGAGATATCGAAACCAAGTTTCGTTCCTCCATCTTTCAGGTAATCTCCACCATGACCACAACCGGATTTGTAAACAACTTCGACTATGATGCCTGGTCCCTGGCAGCCAAGATCACCCTGATACTGCTGATGCTGATAGGAGGCTGCACTGGATCTACCGGAGGAGGGATGAAGGTAGGAAGAGTGCTTATTGTCCTCAAGCAGACTTACAATGAACTGATGCGAAGCCTTCACCCCAGAGCGGTGATGGTCATAAAGATGGGCGACAAGATAATAAAAGAAAATACCATCAAATCAGTTTTGCTTTTTGTTCAGCTCTACCTCTTAACCTTTATATTCGCAACCCTGGCTTTTGCCATAACTGAGGGCGCAAACCCTCAGTTCAATGCCCTCTCCGCCATCTCTGCAGCAGCAAGCAGCCTTGGTGTTGTCGGGCCGGGCTTTGGCGTCGTGGCACTGGACTTCACTGCGATCTCACCTGCAGGAAGGGTTCTCGGCGTTTTCTGCATGTATCTCGGCCGTCTGGAAATCCTTCCGGTGATAATGATGTTCCTGCCGGAAACCTGGAAAAAATAGCAATCCGCGATTCGGATTTGGATGTGAGCAATTGCCACTGGCTTATGTGCATGAGTCAAGTATTTCAATTTTCGAGATAGACGCTCATATTTTCTTCGCCAGTCGTCCCCTGATGACCGGCCTCTACTATCTCCGCCGAGGATAGCTGCAGCCAATCGCCAAATGAGCCGGGTGATTTATTGTCCGGGTCCATGGACTGCATATCGTTGTAACCCTTCTGCCTGGCGGCGGGAATGAGGATGTTCTTTGCTGCCCAGTAGTCCAGGGCCACGGGATCGATGCTGGCGGCAATGATTCCGGTATGGTCGGCTTCTTCGTATGGGGTGCTCGGGCCTGAGCCTGGGTGGGCATTGATCCAGATGGCGTCCAGGATGTTCAGGTCGGGAAACCTCGTCCTTGCCATCTCAGTTCCCATGCCGCCGGAGCCTACTGAATTGTGTGACCTGCCACCAGCCTGCCGGCTGATCCTGTCCGATCCCACACCCATGTAGTGCTTGACGCAGCCCGTCACACCATAGATGGAATGGGTCTTGAGCACGGGAACATTCAGCACCCTGAGCCGGCGGCAGTTGTAGCTGCCGCTAGCTGGATCCCAAATTCCATTCTTGAAGCTGATGTATGTGCCATATTCGGTCTGAAACTTCGGATAGGTGACGGCGATCCTGGTCTTCTCATCCGGCGGTCCGGACAGGACATATCCGTCTGCCATATCGCCCTCCTCATATTCGCCGACGCTATTGTTGGTAATCCGGTCCCAGAGATATGCAGATACCTTCTGATTCGGGAAGGAGTCGGCCACCGACTGCATGGATTGGGAGATATTCTCTGCATTGTTTCGGTCATAGCTCAGGCTGCCGCCGTGGCCAGATGAGCCATACTGGCCCTGACCGTTATCCGCGATGATAACCTCGCCGGAAAAGCCCTGAGGATGATTGAGGATCGCCCTGACGAGGGACTTGACGAGATCCGAGTTGGTGCCGCCCCTCTCATCCCACTGGCTGTTGACCTTGATTATCACCACATCATCCTTCCCGATGATGCCGGATAAGCTATTCTGGGCGTAAAAAGCCAGGCCATTATGGTTCATCAGCTCAATCAATCTGGTCAAGGAATCATTGCTTCCTATGGCTCCGGTCACCGCAAATATCTCGGAGGGCACCTGAGAGGGAGAGCGCATCTGGGTTAGATTGATCATAATAGAGTCTCCTCTGTCAGCTGCCGCTACATCATCGCCCTTCATCTCCCCCAGGCCCATCATGCCGAATGAACCATAGAGAAGTGACAAAGAGATGGACAGCAGCAGCAGAAATCCTGCCTGTGCTCTGGCGCTCTTTGCCGCTCGCGTTCCCTGTGATCGAATCGAGAAAATAGCGGGCAGAACATAGGTCGCGATCCACAGGCTGCCGCTGGCGGCTGAGGCCTGCTGGCAGGGGTAGTTCACGCGGGTGGGTTTGCTGCCTGTTCGGAAGAGCAGCCAGAGGATGCTGGCCAGGCCAAAGAGAAAGAAGCTATGCCGGGCCCGGTGAATCAATTTCTTAATAGCATTCATTGGATGGTCAAAAATAGTAGTATGACATCATTCATTAATAATCCTTTGCAATTCCGCCCAGATGGAAATGCAATCGCTTCAAGGGCTGCGGCAGGGGTGTGCCACTGGCCGTGCTTTTCGCTGCTTTATTTGGCCAGGAGGACAGGAATTGCGGACTTTTTGACCACTTTCTCGGCGACATTGCCCAGGAGGATTTTTTCCATGCCAGTTCTTCCCATGCTTCCCATGATGATAAGGTCGATTTCTTGCTGCTGGGAGATCTTGATCAGCTCCTCGATGGCTCTGCCACTGGCCAGGATCTTCTGGCAGGAAACCCCTGCCGCAATTGCCTGATCTTCAACAAACTGAGTAGCTTGCTGCCCTTCTGCTTGCATGAGTGCCAGTAATTTCTCTTTTAGTTCCGGCAAGGTCGAAATGCCTGGCAGGCGCGATAGGCGTTCCGTCTCAATTACATAAACGGCAGTGATGCTGCCAGTTGCCTGGCGGGCGATGTCTACGGCAAGCATTGCCGCCCTCCGGCTCGCATCCGACCCATCGGTCGCAATCATTATTCTCTTGATCATAATATCCCTCATACTTTCGCCAGAACCATAATCTGGTGGTCGTGTAACAAGAATAAGCGTGCTTCTGCTACTCCTCTGCTTGCCACTAGCCTTATATAACTTCTCTGTGGTTCTCGTCCAGAATTGAAAGGCAAAGGCGATGGGGTTATAAATAGGAGCGACCGTATAGGAGAAGATCTTCATGGGCAGGGTTAAGCTTACAGACACGGTTTTTAGGGATGCTCACCAGTCTCTTCTGGCTACCAGGATGAGGACCCGGGACATGCTTCCCATAGCAG
>DAONES010000206.1:0-3240 GCA_035403205.1 Methanothrix sp.
AAAGTCGTAGCTCTCGAAGTTAAAAGAGGCCAGGCGGATGGCATCCGGCCCTTCCCGCGAGCCGGATCGAAAAGATGCGGTGCCGTCAAAGGGCAGCCCCACCACTACGTAGCCTGCATCCTGCAAATCCGCGTCGGCGTCGGCAAAGCCGCACCTTTGAAACATGAAAATATTGGAAAGGTTTTAGCGCAGGTCCAGCTTGGTCCTGCCCATGACGAAGAGATAGGGAACCTCTTTTCCTTCCTCGAGCTTATCCTTTTGATCCTCGGTTATGGGAATGTCGACCGTAGCATAGCTTCCCAGGTCCATGAGCTGCACCGAGGTGTTGCCTATGGATAGGACCTGTCCGCTCTTGCGCTCTACTGTGGGCACATAAATCTTGGTGGTAACCGGCTGAACGATGGACTTCTTCTGGTTATCGAAGATGCCTATCGCGTCCACCCTGGCCTTGGCGCTGCCATGTTTGCCTGGCTTTGAATGGGATATGCTCTTAATTATGCATGGCTCTTCGTCGATGATAACGTATCTTCCTTCTTTCAGCTCTCTAACCTCAACCTGCTCCTTCATTTCATCACTCCTAAGGGCGAATGCAACTCTCCTATTTAAAGGATGTCTTTCATGCGGCGCAATGCTTCCTCAAGCTGAGAGCGTGCCGCTGCATAAGAGATTCGAATGTGCTCTCTTCCCCCCGGCCCAAAGGCAGATCCGGGAACTGCAATGACTCCTGCCTTGCCAAGGCGGGCGGCCACCTGATCGCCGTCGCCCACACGGGGAAAGAGGTAGAAAGCGCCTTCCGGTTCGACTATATCCACGCCGTACTCCCTGAACCCCTTTACCAGAAGGTCCCGGCGAGCTTTGAATTCGTCTCTCATCAGGGCTACGCAATCCTGAGGGCCGGTGATGGCTTCCAGAGCCGCGGCCTGAGAGATGGAGCAGGCGCATGCCTGGACGTACTGGTGAATCTTGAGAAGCTGATCGAGAGCGCCGCCTTTGGCGACCAGGTATCCCAGACGCCAGCCGGTCATGGCATATGTCTTGGATACGGCGTTCACAGTGATTACGTTATCAGAGAACTGGCCTGGGCTGACGTGCGTTCCTCGGTATATGAAATGCTCATAAACCTCGTCTGATAGCACCCAGATGCCTTTGTCCTCTGCGATCTCGGCGATGGCGCGCATCTGCCCTTGCGTTGCCACCGAACCGGTGGGATTGGATGGCGAGTTTACTATTATGAGCCGGGTCCTGTCTGTAATCCTCTCCAGGATATCCTCCGGCGCGAGGCGAAGATGATCATCAAGAGGAACGCTCACGGGTATTCCTCCCACCAGGCGGGTAATCTCGGCATAGGAGAGAAAGCTTGGATCGCCTATCAGGACCTCATCGCCTTCGTCGACCAGAGCGGCTATTACCAGGAAGAGAGCCTCACTGGCACCGCTTGTGACCATTATCTCTTCGGCAGTGCAGTCGATCCGGTTCTCTGAGCAGAACTTTTCCGCGATGGCAGCCCGAAGCTGCGGCAGGCCGCAGTTGGGCGTATAGCCGCACAGTCCTTTTTCAATAGCCGCTATTGCCGCCTTTTTAATGTGCTCCGGCGTGTCGAAGTCCGGCTGTCCCAGTCCCAGATTGACCGACCCCGGGGCCGCGCCCTCAAAACATTTCCTTATGCCTGATATCTCAATCTTCTCTGTGCAGCTTGCAAATTTCATGGCTCCTCTCTCCTGCTAACAGCTCCCGCTGGCTCATCTTTGTAGATCACATTCAGCGTGCCGAAACAATCGAGCCTGGAAAGCTCCTCTTTTATCAGGTTCATCCTGATTCTGCCACCTCTCCAGTAAAGGGTGATCTTGACATCCTCTCTCTCCGTCTCCTGGGAGATGGACTGCATGAACATCGCCAGAGCCCTGCTATTGGAGAACGGGACGACAAATATTGCCCGGTACATCTCTTTCTTGCGGGCGTAGGAGGTTAGGATATAGCCGTTGTTCTCAAATTCGCTGATTTTCTCGAAAGGGCATAAGACCTCCTTCTGATGCTCAGCAGTTCCGTCCACCCTGGAGATGATCAGGAGAATCCTGGCTATGGTGGATTTGTCAAATTTCTTTCCAAACCAGATATTGATAGCGCCCTGGGTCAGGACAATGGATACCGCCGGGCCGCTCACCTCAATGGAGACCGGCTCTTGCCTGTTGCCTGGGGAGCTGGGCATAGCAGCCTAGATCGAGCGTAGCCAATATAACCGTTTCGAGAATAGTCCCAGGTAGAGGTAGCTATATCATGGACGATTGTCTGGCCGCATTAAAAAAAGAGTTTTCTGAGGAGCCCTATGCCAGGATGTTCGGCATTGAGATTTTGCAGCTTGAGCCCGGGCACGCCACCCTC
This sequence comes from Methanothrix sp., assembly GCA_035403205.1. GTDB lineage: Archaea > Halobacteriota > Methanosarcinia > Methanotrichales > Methanotrichaceae > Methanothrix. The sequence goes on from DAONES010000206.1 coordinate 2,380, forward strand.
AAGATGAGGACCTGCGAGAAAATGAACAATCTCTTCGGCGCAACTCATGGTGCCGCCATCTTCTCTCTGGTTGATGCCACATTCGAGCTGACCGTAAATTCACATGGAACCATAGCTGTAGCATTGAGCGTCGATATGAATTATCTCAATGCCCCAATTTCCGGGGAGTGCTTGCAGGCAGAAGGGCGAGAGGTCAATCGCTCCCGGAGGATATCCGCCTGTCAGATTTCGGTCACGGGAGAAGACGGCAGACCCATCGCCGCCTGCCAGTGTCTGGCATACCGGAAGAAGGACAGATTGCCATTCCTTTAAAGCAGAGTTTATATCTCATTGCTGATTTAAACTCCCAACGATGATACTAGCGTCCTGCAAAAAGAAGTACAAAGACGATACCCATCGGGCCATACCGCCTGAGGAGACGCTCAAGCGCGCAGATGAAAAATTGCCTGCTGCCGGGATCACAAGGGTAGCCGATATAACAAATCTGGACCGAATCGGCATACCCGTCTTCTCCTCCATCCGCCCAATGGCTGACCGGGGTGCCATCTCCGTCTACAACGGCAAGGGAGCGACGCCCACAGAAGCCAGGGTATCGGCCATGATGGAAGGGCTGGAACGCTACTCTGCCGAGATAAGGGACAGACAGTTCAGAATTGACTGTTTCTCCCGTCTGGATGGGGCGCTGGACCCGCGGGATCTGATACTGCCCGTTGATGCCGATCCGGATGCCATGATACCCTGGGCCGCCGGGTGGGACATAATGAATGATGAGCAGATCCTGGTTCCTGCCAATGCGGTCTTTCATCCAATGCCCGCCGAATACAAGCGCCTTTTCAGAACCAATACCAGTGGTCTGGCTTC
>DAONES010000207.1:0-3209 GCA_035403205.1 Methanothrix sp.
CCTGGGCTCGACGCACAGCTTCTTTCCTGCCTTTTTGCAGGAGGTGAGACAGACCTGCCGGTAATTGTTCATCATCGGATAGGAGGTAAAGAATATGGCCACGCTGCCTGGAACGCATTCTATTATCGATCTGATATGCTCGGATATCTCCTCCCTGTTATCCGCATCCTCCCTCATATCAAGCTGCGTAGTCGCCTTTTTTGTGGCCATTATCAGGCGGTTTTCTTTGGGGAAGGGATTGGGTAGATTCAGCTTTGTGGCCCGGCTCTCTTCACCCAAGCAGTACAGCTCATAGGCTTCCAGAGGCGAGAATGTGCCGGAGAGCATGATTGTAGCATTGATATTGTCTGTGACCCGCCGGATATTTGTCGCCGGATCGATATTATTGACCTCCAGGTGGGCAAACCTCTTGCCGCCGGCCCCGGTCACAATGATCTTTCTCTGATAGGATGGATCCTTTTCTGCGCTCTCCACATCCATGAGGTAAAGCAGCACCAGAGCGAGGCTGGGCTGAATCTCGCCCTGCAGATTCTCCCGGTCGCCTTCTGCCAGATTGAGGTCTGCCACCGCTACTGCGACATCGGAAAAATTGGATAACGCCTCATCGATATCATCAAGGCCATTGTAAAGGAATGTCCGGAAGAGATCCGCATCCAAAAGCGCCTCGCCTTCCTGCATCCGCTCCTGTTTGCTCTGCAGAAATTTCTTCAGCCTGGGAAGAAGCATCCGGATTACTCTGATTCCTTCCCGCCTCCATGTGGCTCCCTCGCGGGTCTCATCCAGCCTTGCCTGGCCGAGAGTTCCCTCAAACTTTTCCACCTCCCGTTCCGCCAGATCGATCATGCGCATGGACAGAACCCTTGAGTTCATTGCCCGGACGCCGTCGCCGAGGTTGTGGGCCTCGTCGATGATCAGCGTGACCTTCTCAGATTCCATCTCCAGCCATTGAAAGATTATGTCCTGAGAGTCCGGGGAGAAGAGATGAGAATAATTCATAATGACAATATCGCAATTTTTAGCATAAAGGCTCTGAATCTCGTACGGACAAATGCCCTGGCAGGAGTCCAGAAGCTCTGATGGCGGGGTGATCGTCTTTTTCAGGCCCTCCACCACATCCAGAGCCAGGCCTGACCGCCGGAAGTGGACTGTGCCGTTCAGATCAAAGCCCTCTCTGCTTCTCAGATAGTAAGGGCAAAATGTCCTGTAGCCAGGCTCCTCCTCGGGAATGTTGTCGAGCGCCGGATCGTAGATCCTGGCTTCGCTCTTGCCAATCCTGGAAGAGACATAATTTTTTGTCCACTCCTTGAGCCGAGAGCAGCCAGCATAGACGCTCTCCCCGCGAAATTCGCCCTCCAGCGGACAGATCTTTTGCTTTCCCACCATGTAGGCTATCTCCGGCCTGTGCCTGGTCTTGGACCAGATCTTGCCGATCTCTTCAATGTAGATATCGATTTGGGATACTGTTCGCACAGCCACGATGGTCTTTCCGGGAGCGGCAGCCAGGACCGAGGAAATGCAGCTCGTCTTTCCGGTGCCGGTGGGCGCGTCTATCATCAGCACGCCGTGCTCGCCTTTGCTCACGACTTCGTAGACCGCGTCCAGCATCCTATCCTGGTGGGGCCGGAGGGATTCGTATGGGAAATAGTCCAGGTACACATGAGAATGATAATACTAGGAAGAGATAAATGCTCTCCACAGGGCGAAACTGAATGCTGTTATAGAAAAGTTAAAATTCTATAGGAGACTTTGTTGACCATGGGAGTATGTGAGGCATTGAGTGAGCATAATTAAGTGAGCAGATGAGGTGGGGATTTTGAAGCGGATCATAATAATCTTATTAATCCTCTTAGATGCAACGAATCTTGTCGCCGGGGCTGCGTCGTCTAGCCAGTCCAGCTTTGCAGGCATCACCATGCCGGCGAGTGCAGTAGTCTCGACGCCGGGAACAGATGTAAAGAAGGTAGAGGATAAAATGGCTGATGCACTGGCAAAGATGGATTCCTGGAAGAAGGCCCAGGAAAAAGAGAGGATAAGGCCGATGGCAGGCAGCACCGGCCAGGCGGAACAGTCCTCAAGTCCTTCTCCCAGTTCGACAGAATCCAGTTCGACCAAGGTCAATTCGACTGAGTTTAATTCAACTGAAGCCAATATAACATCAGACAATAGCAGCATAATCAGCCCGCCCGGCAATTCATCACTTGACAGCCCCTCTGGTGAACCTGGCAGTGATGGAGGCAGAGTTGATGGCAATGATGCAAACGGTCCTGCTGGCCGGAATATCGGCTCCAGCTCTGAAGGGCGGTTCAAAGGTTACTACGGCATGACCGCAGCCAGGCATGAAATAGGCAAAAGCGGCATTAACTCCCACATGTTTTTAAGCGGGGACTTCGAGATGGACAAGGCCGTCAAATTCCAGGACCAGGGATTCGATTGATTGGAGACGCAAAATGAGAAGCGCTCTTATCCTTTTCGCCCTTGTCCTTTCCTGCTGCTCTTTTGCATCAGCGGCAGAGCCTCAGGAAGAGTGGAACCGGACCTTTGGCGGTCCATATGCAGAGGGAGCCTGGTGCCTGCAGGAGACTGATGACGGTGGCCATATCCTGGTGGGAAATTCAGCGTCAAGAGGCGAAGGAAGTGACCTGCTCCTGATCAGAGCCGATAGCATGGACCAAAGCATATGGAGCAGAACTATGGGAGGATCTGCAGAGGATGCAGGATACTTTGTGCAGAAGACCAGAGACGACGGGTTTATCGTCACAGGCAGCACAAAATCCTATTCCATGGGAGAAGAGCTTCTCTGGCTTCTCAAGACAGACAACAAGGGCAACCTGAGCTGGGAGAGGACCTTTGGCGGATTTGTGTCCTCTGCAGGGGACGGCGGATGGGCCGTGAATGAGACCGATGATGGTGGCTACATCGTCACCGGATACACTCAATCTCTGGGGAATGGCAGAAAAGACCTCTGGCTGCTGAAGACCGACGGAGAGGGCAAAAAGGTCTGGGACAGAACCTTTGGCGGAAAGGATGATGATGTGGGCATGTCGGTCTTGCAGAGCCGGGATGGCGGGTATATCGCAGCAGGGCGAACGGCATCATTCACAAGAGGCGGAGACGACATCTGGCTTCTCAAGACCGATCACCTTGGAAATGAGCAATGGAACAGGACCTTCGGCGGCAGCCAGGATGATGCCGGATTTCAGGTTCTGGAG
>DAONES010000208.1:0-3182 GCA_035403205.1 Methanothrix sp.
AAACGAGAGCGTGAGCTGATTTGGGCAAGATCTGAGGAGCTGGCCTGGATGCTTCGCAGCATGATGAATGCCTTCGTCGTCTGCCAGTCGGTGTTCGATGAAAGCGGCAAGTTTTCAAGCTACCGTTTCGAGTATGTCAATGATGCCTACGAGACATTAGCGGGCGTTAAATCGGAGGACGTTCTCGGCAGGACTGTGCATGATGTCTGGCCGGACACTGACCAGTCATGGATCGAAAAATATGAGCTGGCCGCTGTGACCGGCCAGCCGGTTTCATTTGACATCTACCTGAAACAGACTGAAAAGCATTGCCACTGTCATGTCTACCGCCCCTGGAAGACTCCGGAGCGGTTCTGCATGCTCTTTGACGACATCACCGATCTGAAGAGAGCGGAAGAGGCTCTGATACTTGCCAAGGAGGCGGCAGAAGAAGCTGCGCGGGCCAAGTCCGACTTTCTGGCGAATATCAGCCATGAGATCAGAACCCCTTTAAACGGCATAATCGGCATGGTTGGCCTTCTCTCAGATACGGGGCTTGATGCCGAGCAGCGCGAATATGCCAGAATCGTCCGCCTAAGTGGCGAAGCATTGCTCTCGCTCATCAACGAAATCCTGGAGTTCTCTAAGATCGAGGCCAAAAAGATGGATCTGGAGGTCCTCAATTTCAATATTCATTCCACCATTGAAGAGGCCAAAGACCTGCTGGCATCCGCCGCTTCTGAGAAGGGGCTGATCCTCTCCTCCTGCATAGATCCGGACGTTCCCAGAAACCTTTCCGGAGACCAGGGAAAGCTGCGCCAGATCCTGGTCAATCTGCTCTCAAATGCCGTGAAGTTCACCTTTGAGGGAAAGATAGTGATCCGCGTATCACTGGAGCACCAGGATGGTAACTCTGAGCAAACCGATCGTAATGGCGGAAAGGTCATTCTGCGGTTTTCAGTGAGCGATACCGGCATAGGAATTCCTAAGAACCGGCTGCATATTCTCTTTTCGCCGTTTTCTCAGGTGGACAGCTCCACGACTCGCAAGTTCGGGGGAACGGGACTCGGCCTTGCCATCTCAAAGCAGCTTGCCATATTGATGGGGGGCAGGATGGGTGTGGAAAGCATCGAGGGAGCGGGATCAACCTTCTGGTTTACCGCCTGCTTTGCCGCAGAGACGACAAAGCCGTTTGCCGAGAATTCTCAGAATGGGAACTGCAGCGCCGATATGCCGGCTTGCCGCAATAGCGGACTCCTGCAAGGAGGGACGAGCGCCAGCGGAGGTTCTGCGGGACTGAAATACCTGAAAGAGTTGGGCAGAATTGCCCGCATCCTGGTGGCAGAAGATAATCCCGTGAACCAGATGGTAGCCCAGGCGATGATCAACAAGCTGGGGTATCAGGCAGATATCGTTGCCAACGGTCAGGAGACCATCAATGCCCTTCGCATGATACCCTATGATCTGGTGCTCATGGACTGCAGGATGCCGGAGATGGACGGCTTTGAGGCCACTCGCCTCATTCGCAAGGAGGAATCAAAGGTCCTCGACCCCAACATTCCCATCATTGCCATGACCGCTTCCGCCATGTCCGGGGACAGGGAGAATTGCCTGCGTGCCGGGATGAACGATTTTATCTCTAAGCCGGTCAGAAAGCAGACTCTCGGGCAGATGATTGCCACCTGGCTAAAAAAACTTGAAGAAGATCCTGGCTCCAAGATCGAAAGCAAAAGCAGTCTATCCGGTTGCCATCAGAAGCAGTATGAGCACCAATAGCCTGACCAGAACGTTGATTCCAGTTGAAACCACTACCAGTGAGAGTCCTAGTCTCATGCCGAAGACCGATGTATAGTTGGGCATCAGCGATTTTATGGCATAAACGGGCAGCATGAACATGCTTCCCAGCATCAAGACGATCAGAGCCTGTATCTCTGATATGTTGCCGTTCTGGATCATCGGTCCAAGGAGGGTCATGCCTGCTTTGGGGCTGGCAACATAGATGGTTATGGGAATCACAGTAACAGGCGGAACTCCAAAGAAATGAGCAATGGGGAGCACATCAAGAGACTGAAAGAGGCCTTCATTGTTCAGATAAAGGACCAGGAGAGTCATTATGAAATAGAGGGCGGTCATCCTGAAGAAGATCTGTTTCTGTCCCAAAAGAGACCTCAGGGCTGCATCCCGCAGATTTCTTCCCTCCGGGGATTCTGCCATCTGGGGCGATGATTCTTCATCCACCTTAAGATATGCTCTTCCCAGGATCATGACCAGAATCAGCCTTATAATTCCTGCGGAGATTGATACCGCAGCATAAATTCCGCCCACGCAGATTCCCAGGATGGGGACCACAAAGGCCAGTTGATAGGTGAAAAGCTCTCGAAAATAGACCGGAACGCCGTTCATGATGGCAGAAAAGAATACCTGGCGATCGCTCAGGTGGCCCTCTTCTTTAAGCCGGGCGATCATTGTGTTGGCGGCAATGGTGGACCCGAAGCTTACCATAAAGGTTGAGGCCGCTGCGGAGGGAAGATGCGATAATGACACAAGCGGCCTGGAGAGGTATGAGAGCCTCTGAAACAATCCCATTTCAGTCATCATGCCTGTGATAAAGAGCATCACGAATACCGTCGTCATAGTGGATACGGTGTCGTCCAGGGTCTCTACAATCAAGTCTATCATGCAAGCTCTTTAACCCGTGCTGGTCGGTTCAAGATGCGGACCTTGCTTTGAATCCTCCGTGAGCGGTCTATTATTCGATACATGATCTTCGTTGAGCTTTCTTGCAGGATGTAGCTCTGCAATGCGTAGATGCTCGGCAAATTCCGTAGCATTTCTTCAAGTTCTAATAGTTAAATCATATTATTATATAACATTATCCTTTATTGTAATCAAAACTTATTTAATCATATCAAGTTTTATTCTAGTATTATGGCAGCGAAGTGGATGCGATGGGGTGAATAAAGCGAAATCCGAATATATGCGGTCGCATGAAATTCGATGATACTTGATATCCTTCAGGACGCAGCCAGTTCGACGATATCTACTATGGCTACTGTCTTTTTGATGCTCTTTCTAACAGGCATGATGGCGGAGATGGGCCTATTTCACAAATTGGCATTCATTGCCGAGCCTCTGGCTTCGGCATCGCATCTGCCTGCCATTTCCGCGTCCACCTTTGTAGTAAGCGTCGGCTCAAAGCTCGC
>DAONES010000209.1:0-3170 GCA_035403205.1 Methanothrix sp.
ATCTAATTAATTTTAGGAATTTTCTGATATGAACGAATAAGGCCAAGATAATCAAAAATATTATGCTTAAAAAAAAACGCAATTTAAAAGATGGTATATAGCTTGTCGATTTCTGCCTCTTTCACGGTGCGTCTCAGCATGTCCTCTAAATTTCCTAGAAATCAATTTCTTTCTAGCCCTACTATTGACACAGATGAACTGATGATCAATTAATCCTCTATCATCAGATTTGTTGCGGTCGATCCTCTATCTGAGCCGTTGGTCACTGTTACGCCAATGAGATAATTCGCTTTTCCCCAGCCAGTAGCTTCGTATGTCGGTCTTATATATACTTTATAAAATCCTGGCTCATTTGCAGACTCTACTATTGAAGCAACTGAAGTTGTCCCTCCTGTGTCTATCGCATACAATGCTATATCGAAGTTTCTCGTATCAAGGCCAGTAACAGCACCCCCATTCGGATCTGTTACTGAGATTAACATCAAGGCAGGTTCGATATTTCCTTGTGAAGCATCATATGGACTGGTTGCGCAATCCACTGCCAGAGCAGTGGCCATAGCATTCTCTGAAACTAATAAAAACACTCCTAGGGTAACTGCCAATAAATATTCAATGATCTTCAAAGAATTCGCCTCCTTAAGCTAATGGTTGATATGAACACTGCTTAAAAATCTAATCCTTTAATGAATCCCTTCTAAAGCTAATAAATTCATGTCAGCATAGCCGCGATGAGATGAGCCATCAACCGCTATTGTTGGCAATCGAGCACATGATGAAGATTGCGCGATGATCCTATATCTTTCTGACCAGGTTAGCTTATTATTTAGGCAAAACCAACTCATCCCGCAGAAAGAACGCGCTGGGCTAGTGCAAATTTTCAGTAAGGAATACTACTGCCGAACGCGTTAGGGAAAGATAAAAATAGCTGCAATAAGAGGATCACTTTTTGATTGAGCAATATGATCGGACAGCTGGTAGCCAACGGAATAGTATACGGATGCATTATCGCTCTGGCAGCTATTGGACTGTCCATGGCATACAGAATTATGAATTTTGCCAATTTTGCCCATGGCGATTTTCTCACTCTCGGCGCTTATTTGGCTCTCTTTTTTGCAGCATCTTCAAACCTCGGCTTTCCTCTGTCCTGTGTTCTGGCCATTCTTGCAACAGCCGCATTTGCCGTCCTTCTGGATGCTGGAATCTGGAAGAGAATGCGCAGCAGCGGAGCCAGCCGAACCGCCATCATGATTCTCTCAATTGGCGTATCCATCGCCATGAGAAATGCTCTGATCATATTCTTCCGGCCGGATGCCTTGAGATTCCCAGTTCCTGTGATGGAGAGCATCAATTTGGGGGGAATTCTTCTCACCTATTTTCAGATCGGCGTGGTACTGATTGCCTTTGTCTGCATGCTTGCGGTCCATACTATCCTGAGCCGGACTGCCCTGGGAAAGAGCATGAGGGCTCTGGCAGATAATCCCAACCTGGCGAGGATTACCGGGATCAATGTGGATCAGGTCATAAGATACACCTGGATGGTGAGCATGGGCCTGGCCGCACTGGCAGGAATAATGCTCGGCCTCATAACCCATCTCAATCCCAACATGGGCTGGTCCATAATCCTGCCCATGTTCGCGGCGGCGATACTGGGTGGCATTGGCAATGCCTACGGAGCAATGGCCGGAGGGATGATCATCGGTCTCGCCCAGGAGATATCCACAGCATTTCTTCCAGCGGAATACAAGATCGCGGTCAGCTTCGCCATTATGATTGCCGTTCTGTTCTTCAGGCCCAGGGGCCTAATGGGTGGGACATAAAATGCAGGATTACCTGGTATCAATAATTCTTACCGCCGGAATTTATGCCATATTCGCTCTCGGCCTGAATCTGCAATGGGGCTACGCTGGGCTTCTCAACTTCGGCCATGTGGCATTCATGGCCATCGGTGCCTACACCACCGTCCTTCTGAGCATGAACGGGGTGCCGCTCATTCTTGCCGTCCTGGCGGGAATGATCATGGCCGGGGCCTGCGGAGCATTCCTGGGAGTGGCTACCCTCAGGTTGCGCGAGGATTATCTGGCAATAGTGACCATCGGCTTCTCTGAGATCGTCAGATTCATCCTGCTAAACTGGTCATCTCTGACCAGGGGGTCCTTCGGGCTCTACGGGTACCCCAGGCCTATGGAAGAGCTGGTAGCTCATGGGGACTACAACCTCATTCTTGCAGGAATTGTGATCGTCGTTCTGCTGCTGGTTTATGCCCTTATCGAGATCCTGGCCAAATCGCCCTGGGGCCGGGTCCTAAAGTCTGTGAGAGATGATGAGGCGGTTTCGGTTTCTCTGGGAAAGAATGCATTCTCCTATAAGGTCCAGTCTCTGGCCCTGGGCTCAGCCATTGCCGCTCTCGCCGGATCGCTGCTTGCCTTTTATCTGCAGTACATCAATCCAAACAATTTTCAGCCCATCGAGACGTTTTATGCCTGGATAATGGTCATCCTGGGAGGCAGCGGCAGCAATAGGGGCACGATTGCCGGATCGTTATTACTCTGGGGGTTTTTCAGCACCACTCGATTCTTGGAGGGGTACATCTCCCTGAGCCCCTCGGCAACCGGCGCACTTAGAATGGTGATCATCGGCCTGATCCTGATTGTGCTCATGATGTTCCGGCCTCAGGGATTGTTCGGCAGAAAGGAGGAATTGGCGGTTGGCAAATGAGATCCTCAGGATCGAGGGTGTCAGAAAAGGCTTCGGCGGGCTTCTGGCAGTGGACAATTGCAGCCTCTCGGTGCCGGAGGGAACGATCGTTGGCCTCATCGGGCCAAACGGTGCCGGCAAGAGCACTCTCTTCGATCTGATATCCGGTTTTGCCAGGCCGGACGCTGGGAGCATAGTCTTTTCCGGAAAGGAGATCGTGGGCCTGCCTGCCTACAGGATTGCTCGTTTGGGCCTGATTCGCACCTTTCAGATTCCTCGGGCTCTGATGAGGATGACGGTTATCGAGAATATGATGCTCGGCAGCCAGAATCAGCTCGGAGAGATGATCTTTGCCCCAATCGTCCGCCGCAGCAGGGTCAAGGAGGACGAGATGGCCATAGAGAAGAAAGCGGAGGATATATTGAAGTTCTTTGACCTCTTGCGCATGAAGGACGAGTACGCCGGATCGATGTCCG
>DAONES010000210.1:0-3113 GCA_035403205.1 Methanothrix sp.
GCCGAGGCCTCGATTCTCAGCAGAGGCTTTTTTGCAATCTGCATTTGTTCAGTCCCCGGCGCGTCATCTCATCCACGATGCTCTCCAGGCGAGACAGCATCTCCTCGCTTCCATTCAAGAGAGAAAGCTCTTTCTTCGCGAGGCTGCTGTGGTTCTCGATGACCTTGATGCACATCTGCCTTGCTGTTTCGTCCTCATGCTGTTTGCTGTAGATTATGGGAAGAGTAACGGATGTCTTCTGGGAGGTCTTTCCCTGATCCAGACCGAGAAATTCCTCCAGGTCGTCCAGCACCTGATAGCTCAGGCCAAGATGGGTCCCGTAGCTCTCCAGCCTTGCCGCATCCTCCTCACCGGCTCCGGCGATCAGCCCCCCCATCTTGGCGGACGCGGAGAAGAGCGATGCGGTCTTCTTGGAGATGCAGTTGTAGTAATCGTTCTCAGACGAGGCATAAGAGAGGTCCATCAATTCTCCCTCCGACATATCCATGCAGGCGGAGGCGAAGGTGCTGATAACCGGCTGGCTGTAATGGGATATCAGCTCTATGGATCTGGATATCAGCCAGTCTCCTGCGAGGAGAGCGGCATCGGGGCCGAAACGCTGCAACGCGCTCTGCGCCCCTCTTCTTTCCAGCCCCTGGTCGAGGATATCGTCATGGACCAGAGAGGCGGCATGAACCAATTCGATGGCCATGGCCGCGTTCAGGGCAGAGGCGGCGCTCTCGCCCATCGCCTGTGCTGAAAAGATCAGGATAAGAGGCCGGACTCTTTTTCCTGGCGATGAGAGCACATAGCTGATTATCTCGCCCAGAGGTGAATTGGGCAGGCTTCTCACAAGCTCGGCGAGTTGCCTATTTATAAGGTTGTATTCATCCCAGCCGGTGAACATCAAATGGGTTTACTGCCGGGCTGGATATTTAGCTTTTGCTAATGGTAATATTTCTATTAGTTCTCTATTGGTGGCCGATCGTGAGCAAAGGCTTTTAAGTTAACACCTGTTATCATGCGATAAAATGCGAAAAAAATGGTGATTCGTGATATGAAGCTTCCACTCTTGATCATATTGGCCTGCCTTCTCGCAATGGCCACAACTGTAGAGGCACAAAACCATCTAGAAGCAGCTGCCAGTTCCCTCCAGGAGCAGATAAACTCTGCCGGACAGCAGCTTCAGGAAAAAGCGGTGCAACATGCTCTTGAAGGAAACCTGACCCAGGAGCACATCGCCCGGGATCTCAATGCCACTAAGGAAAATCTCACGAATCAGGCAACGGAAAAGATCGTGCAGATCAGTCAAAACCTCACTGCTGAGCAGCTCCAGCAGAAGGCAGCAGAAGAGCTGAAGACGCAGGTGAGCGAACAGATTAAAAAGCAACCGGGTTTTGAGGTTTCGCTGGGCATTCTGGCATCACTGGCAGCATTCGGTCTATTGAGAAAAAGAGATTAGTCGACGCATTATCCCTTTTTTTTAGATCTAGCCCCAGCATAACTGATAAATACTAATATGATTACCTACCTGGGGTGACTGACTGTCAGTCATATGTCTGACATATGTTGGGCATATGTCGGTTAAATGTCAGTCAAATTTCCGCTACACTTAGGGTACAAAATATGCAGCTTGATGAAGCAGAAAAAAATAGGCGAAAGTCAAACGTGGCTCTGCTTTCCGTAATCTCGAATACCAGCCTTGTAGTCCTCAAGCTCGCTGTGGGGACATTTATCGGTTCGGTCTCTGTGATATCCGAAGCCATCCATTCCGGCGTAGACCTGCTGGCTGCGACCATCGCTTTGCTAGCGGTAAGAAAATCCGGCAAGCCCGCAGATGAAGGTCATCCTTTTGGCCACGGGAAGGTCGAGAATATCTCCGGTACCGTTGAAGCTTTGCTCATCTTTCTCGCCGCAGGCTGGATCATCTATGAAGCAATAAAAAAGCTCCAAAATCCCGAACCGCTGGAGGAAGCCTGGCTTGGCATTGCTGTAATGCTGATCTCAGTTATGGCAAATATCTTCGTCTCCAGGAATCTCTTTCGGGTCGGCAAAGAGACCGACTCAATTGCATTGATGGCAGATGCATGGCACCTGAGAACCGATGTCTATACCTCTATGGGCGTTTTTGCCGGGCTCGCGGTCATCTCTGTCGGAGCCCTCATCCTCCCTGGGGTTGACCTGAGATGGGTGGACCCGCTTGCTGCGGTTGGAGTTGCTCTGCTGATCATAAAGGCCGCCTATCATCTGACGTTAGAATCCGCCCGCGATCTGGTGGATGTCGGCCTTCCTCCGGAAGAGGTGGACGATATTCGCAGGCACATCAGAGCTTTTGCTCCCACCATTCGGGGTTTTCACCGCTTGCGCACCCGAAAGGCAGGTTCCAACCGTTTCGTGGAGTTTCATATTCGGGTCGATGCATCGATGTCTGTGGACGAGTCACACCGCATTACGGATATGCTCGCCGATTCAATCAAGCAGCACTATCCAGGGACGGCAGTTACCATTCACATAGAACCCTGCAATTGTGCCCTGGCTCACGAAGGCTCTTGTGGCTGCCTGCTAAACGAGCAGGAGAAGAGAGTGCTCAATTTGAATAATTTGAGTAATACCAGGGTCTGATTGTCATGCTGAAAAAAATATTGATCGCCACCGATGGATCTGAGACGAGCATGCTGGCTGCAGATATTGCCCTTGCCATCAGCAAGAGGGCAGGCGCAAGGGTTTTCGCAGTCTATGTTATCGATGTTCATCGGTTGGCTCAGCTTCCCGGATATGCAGCAATGCCCGGGATCAAGGACAGACTCATGGAGCTCATGATCAAGGAAGGAAATGAAGCACTGGAGGAGATTGGGGATAAAGCCTGTGATGCAGGGGTGGCTTACGAGAGCTGTACTCGTCAGGGGGATCCTGGCGAAGAGCTTCTCAAGCTCTGCCTGAACGGGGGATTTGACCTGATTGTGCTGGGCTGCATCGGAAGGAGCGGTCTGCAGAAGCTTCTGCTCGGAAGCGTTGCCGAGAGAGTGCTACGACATGCCACGATTCCCGTCCTGGTGGTGCCTGCGAGAGCAGAAGGCGGGGCATGAAAAGAATCAGCAAGGACCCGGAGGAGCGAAGGCGCGAATTAATCGATA
>DAONES010000211.1:0-3100 GCA_035403205.1 Methanothrix sp.
TCTTGATAATATCTGCCATAAATCACACGTCCAAAATAACCTGAATGCACCACACTTCATTCTTCTTGATGCCGAACTTGTGCCGGGTGATGGCTTTGACCTCGTTTGCAAAGGCATGCCTCAGGAGGTCGATTCTCTCCCCGCCGATCTCTGCCTGAAGACGCCATGCGCTCGCTGCATCCTGCTCCAGTCTGACGGAAAAGGTGGAAAAGACGCTGGATTCCGTCTCAAAGAGAAATACGATCTCGGAGAGCCACTGGTAGGCGAGGTCCTCAAGATCATCGGCCTGTAGCTCTACCCTCCAAGTCTCTTTGACGGCAATTGTCTCCGGCCGGACCATGCAATTGAAGAGAGCTGCGGCGGCGTTACTGAGCATCGCCTCCGCCGTCTTTCCGTAGGCTCGAAATTTTATGTCGGCGGTGTGCTCCAGGTACTCGAAAGCAATCATCTGCTAGTAGTGTTTGTGCTGCCTGAACTTAAAGCATTGCCAGCCCTCGGATGAGCCCAGCCTCTGCGGCCATTCTCAGGGCCCGCGCATACTCCTGCCGGCTGACAGGTCTGCACAGCTCGGGAAAACTGCAGGCATGGTACTCAGGCCGGTACTGGTCCATGATGTTAAGGTAAGTGCCTAGCGAGATATCCTCAGAGAGAACGCGGATCACCTCTGCTTCTCCCGCAGCATCGCCTGGGAGGAGGAGGTGTCGCACCAGCAGACCGCGCCGGGCGATGCCGTCCTCATTTATGACCAGGTCGCCCACCTGGCGGTGCATCTCCCTAATGGCCGCTTTCATGATTTTCGTGTAGCCCGGCGCGCAGGAGTATGCGAGGGCCGGCTCGTCTGAGCCGTACTTTGCATCGGGCATGTAGATCTCGAATATTCCATCCAGCAGGCGCAGAGTCTCCACTGAATCATAGCCGCTGCTGTTGTAGACCAGAGGCAGGGCGAGCCCATCCGCCCTGGCGAGGAGCAGAGCCTCCAGTATCTGGGGGACGGCATGCGTGGGTGTGACGAAATTGATGTTATGGCAGCCCTGATCCTGCAACTGTAGCATCATGGCGGCCAGAGCCTGAGCGTCGACCTCTGTGCCCCGGTCGTCCTGGCTGATCTCGTAGTTCTGGCAGAAGACGCAGGCGAGGTTGCAGCCGGAAAAGAATATGGTACCCGAGCCGCCGCGACCGACGATGGGAGCTTCCTCGCCGAAGTGCGGGGCATAGCATGCTACGCGGGCCTTTCGCCCGCTCCGGCAGAATCCCACCTCTCCGGAGGAGCGGTCGGCTCCGCAGCGTCTGGGGCAGAGGTCGCAAGCCTCCAGGCGGGCGAGAGCGGCACGGGCGCGATCCTGGAGAACTTGCTGCGGCATCTGGTTGTAGCTGGCCAAGAAATAATCCTCTTAGGTATTCCCTTACCTTTTTTTCGGCATTTTTAGGCTAAAGATTTTTCCTGATCTATTATCTCTGCCGGTCTTGAGAGAATTGATATATTGAGAGCGCTAACTAATATTAAGGGACAAATCTCGAAGGTGTTGGGAATGATTAGCCGGACCAAATTTCTCTTGACAGGAATTCTGTTTTGTCTTTTGTGCTTATCCTGCGTGAGCATCTGCATTGCAAAGGATTTCCCCCTGGAGAGCAGCGGGGATATCGATTGTGCCGACCTGGTCACCGCAGGCCAGAACGATGTGGCTTTTGGCTGTTTCGGGCGGGCAATAGAAGATGACCCCTCCTCTGCCTACGACTGGGCAGGTCAAGGGGATGTCATGAATAACGTTGGATTCTATTATCAGGCGCTGGTTTATTACGAGATGGCTTTGAACCTCAAGCCTGATTCCTCCAATATTCTGACGAGCAAAGGCAGAACTCTAACCCGTCTGGGCAAATATGATGATGCGCTCGATATCCTCGCTCAGGCGTTGGATCTGAATCCTGATAATACCTATACCTGGGAGAGCATCGGCGATGTCTACACGGAGCTAGGCGATACTGATAAGGCAGATGCCGCATATGCTAGAGCGAAGCCCGAAAAGACGGCAGTGAAGCCCGCGCCGCAGCGCAAGACGGTTGATGACTACCTTGCTGGCAACAAAGAGGGCATTTGATCAAACGACGAGTAAAAGCAGTACGTAATAATTTCCGTTCAGATCAAGAAAAACGTTTGAGGATCAGGTTCAGAGGAACCTGATCCCTTTTGGCATCTCTCCGATGCGTTTTTGGAATTCTTCCGGCCAGTTGGATGCATCCAATCCTTTTTGGCTTAAGAAAGCGGAAGCCCAGCGTTCCAGTCCCACGCCGCTGCATCCCGACCAGAGGGATTCGCCTGACTGCGACTTTACTGTGAAGCCCTTGGGATACTTCTCTCCATTGACGGACAGATTCTGAAACTCAATCCAGTTGCCGTTGTAGGGCAGTACGGCTTCATAGTCCACAGTTCCCGCTCCCGACATCTCGGCAAGGCCGGTCTTTCCTTCCTGGGCCATAAACCAGGGAGTGACCCAGGCCGTCCTCCAGCGCAGCTGTAGAATATCCTCGAAGATATGCTTGTAGCAGGCCTTCAGCTTCTCTGCTTCAGCGAGCACCTGTTCTTTGCTGCCCAGCCACACGATCTCTATCCTGTGAAACTCATCCACCCGCTCGATGCCGTGAATTCCGCCGGACTCGTAGCGGTGAGATGTTCCGGAGCGATCGAAGACTCGGAGCGGAAGCTCCTCACGAGGCATTGTCATGCCCTGCAGAAATCCCCAGAAGGTGGGGCACTGAGCGTAGCACATGCCTCCGATGGGCAGGTCGATCTTCTCCTTGACCAGTTCGAGTGGCACCTCATGGGTGACCTTGTAGTAGTCGATGACCTCTTCCCAGAAAGCCGGATCGCGGGTCTTGGGCGGGCAGACGAAATAGATTTCTGGGTAGACGCCCTGGGCGTGGCCGCTCTTCTTCCAGACGTCCCAAGTGTCCAGCTTGGGAAAGATCATCTCCCGATAGCTGAGCGGCTTTATTATTTCCTCCAGCACGATCTTCTCGAAGGTGCGGAATACGTGCGTTGCTTCAGGCCCGTAGATCCACTGGCCGCGGCTCGATCCATGCTTGATCCAGCCTGCCTTTTGCA
>DAONES010000212.1:0-3064 GCA_035403205.1 Methanothrix sp.
TTTTAATGATGCGCTCCGTGCGCATCCCCGTGCGCTCCGTGAGGCGCAGCTCCGGACCCAGCCTTGATAGCGAGAAAATCCTTATCGAGATAGGCCTGATGTGCCAGGTCGAGGCACTCCTTGCAAATATTGAACGTTTCATCCTTCGGTCCATGGATAGTGGCCAAATTGAGCTTGACTGGGACCGTCTCCTTCTCAACAAGACACAGCGCGCACTTCATTTAATTCACCTTGCCCGTGGCTCTGATTCAAACGGTTATAAGCATTTCCTTTCAGCCGTTCCCTGCCAGCGCCGGTAAAGATCATTCTCCACTCCGAGCAGATCTAAAACCCGGCCCACCAGCACATTCACCAGATCATCCATGTTCTCTGGTCGGGAGTAGAAGGCAGGGCATGCCGGAAGTACCACCGCCCCAGCTTCAGCGGTGGCGACCATATTGCGCAGCTCTACCAGTCCCAGGGGAGTCTCTCTGGGCACTATTATCAGCCTTCTCTTTTCTTTGAGGCAGACGCTCGCTGCGCGGGTGATGAGAGTATCCGAGCCACCGCAGGCTATTCCCGATAGCGTTCCCATGCTGCAGGGAATGACGACCATGCCGTCAAAGAGATGCGAGCCGCTGGCAATTGGAGCCCCGAAGTCGCGGGGCGAATAGACATGATCGGCCAGGTCCTGTATTTCCTTCAGTTGATGGTCTGTCTCAATTTCAATGATTCTGGCAGCAGACTCGGTTATTACCAGATGAATGATGTTGCCCTTCTCCCGTAGCACCTGCAAGAGCCGGATGGCGTACGCCGCTCCGGACGCGCCGCTTATTCCCACAACGATCTCCACTAAAATACCCCTTCAATTTGCTTCAGACGCAACCTAGATAAAGCCATCATTCTTTTTATCCAATTCCTTACTCGCTTCTTCCTTCATCTTCCCCCTTCGCTTCCTTTATCTCCTCCAATCGCAGCCGCATCAGAAAATCCCGAAAAACATCTTCGGCGGGCCTGTCGGGCAGCGGGCTGGACTCATATGCCTCTTCCAGCCGGCGCATTCCTTCCCAGACCATATCGGCACCGTGCTCGCCAGCTGCCGGCGAAAAGCAGATTCTGCCCTCGGAGAGAAGCTTGATTCCAAATTCAATCGTCCTCATTGCCGTTCTGTAGCCTTTGCCCGCAATTTTGGGATCATTTGAAGGCTTTGCCTCAGATCTGATCTGGCTCTCCGCCATTCCTCTTATGGAGCGGTACGTCGCCCGGCTGAGGCTGGCCCGGACGAGAGTCGATAGCTCCTCCTGGACGGCGGAAGGCTTGATGACCAGGGGGCTTGTGGCGTACCAAATGGCGTTGACGTTTCCCCTGATGAGCTGATTTATAAGATGGCCGATCTCCCAGCCGAGGGTATCGTAGATTTCACCCCGATGGGCAGTTATCCTCTGGCGCACTGTGGGCAGGATTCTCTCTCCTCGGAGAAGAGACCTGGTTGGGGCAATGTAGATTATCACCAGATCGATATCGCTCTCAGCAGTATTCATCCCCCACATGTGCGAGCCGGTGCAGCTTATGAAGATCGTCCTGGCTCTGCTCCCGGCGAGCTGCTCCAACTCGGCAGTCCCAATTTCCAGCAGCAATCCCTTCACCCGGAATGATCCGCCGGCGAGATCTCTCTGTCACCCTTCAGCCTCTGCATCGCCGCCGCAACCATCATGGGCAGGGTGATGGTGGCATCCCCATAAACCGTGACGAATTCCGCATTCTCAGAGATCTTGCCCCAGGAGACTGCCTCGGAGAGGGTGGCGCCGGAGAGGCCTCCGTTCTCGGGCGTATCTGTGGTAAGCTGTATCGCGAGGTCGAAGCTGTTGGGGGTGACCAGCATGGACTGGAGGGCAAAGTTCTTGGGAACGCCTCCGCCTACTATCACTATTCCGCTTCTCTCGCACCCATAGCAGATGTCCACTATTTCCTTTATATCGGCAAACGCATCCACATTCAGCCGGCGCGTCTGGCTGAACATCCAGGCCTGCAGCCCGATCATGGAATCGGGAAGGGCCGGACAGAAGACAGGCACATTCATCTCATAGGCGGAGCGAAGTATGGATCTACTATCATTGATTTTGCCTCCCAGAATGCTCAACAGCTCTCTTCCCGAGATTGTCTTTTCCGTTTCAGGCATTATTTTTTGCATGAGTTCTTCAAAGCCGGCAAAATCCTCGTCCCTCAGGAAGACATCATAGATGCGGCTCTTGCCCTCCGCTCGCAGCGCCGCATCATCCGACTCTGCCTTCCCGATGCAGTGGCAACCGAAGGACTCAATGATGTCGTGGACGAGATTGGCGCCGGTGATCACCAGAACATCAACGTGCCCGGCTCTGATCAAGCCGGATATGATCTCCCTCATTCCAGCCGGAACCATCGCGCCGGAGATGGTCAGGAATTTTGTGAAATCCCCGGAAAGCATCTTTTCATAAATAGCCGTAGCCTGCGCCAGTCTTCTGGCTCCAAAGCCGCAATGGCTCATCTTCTCCACCAGGGCGGCAATGCTCATCCCTGGCTCTATCTCCAGTTGGCAAACTACATCCATTTAATCACCTTAATAATGATAATATTCATCTGATAGTCCCCGAAAATTGTGATTGAACTTATGCAACGCGAAATTTTTTCTCATAAACCTTTTATACCAGGCCTTATGTTTAGCTTTTACGGAGGATAAACAATGGCCGGCGAACCGATGGCAGTGGTTAATTATATACCACTTATTATATTTTTGATAATGGGAGCTATAGTGCCCATTGCTGCTTTGGCTGTTATCAAAATCATAGCGCCTAACAGGCCAAAGCGCCAAAAGCTATCGACTTACGAAGGCGGGCTTAGGCCTATCCGCGACGCCAAGATCCAGTATAGTGTTCAATATTACCTTTTCGCAATCGTTTTTGTTATATTCGATGTTGAGGTTTTATTCTTGTATCCATGGATCTATGTGTACGCGAGCAAGGCAATGGAACAGTTCATGGTCTTTGGATCTATGAACTTCGCCGTCTTCGAGATGCTCCTATTCATCGTTGTACTGCTGGTAGGACTT
>DAONES010000213.1:0-3062 GCA_035403205.1 Methanothrix sp.
GAATACCTGAACCTTCACCTTCAGGAGACCGTAGAGCTGATAGGCGGCGAGAAGACTCGCTCTTTAGGATCAGTTATCCTGCGGGGCAACAATATCATTCTCATAAGCCCAATTGAATGAATACTAATATATAGAGGTAGTAATGTCTGCTGATGAGGCGCTGGAGTATATAAGGTCGCATCCGGAAGGGGCCCTGCAAAGCGAACTATGGAAGGTCCTGAAGATCGACTCCAGAAAGTGCTCTCGTATCGTGGCCAAGCTCCTCAAAGATAATCTCATCACTAGAGAGGTGGAGACGGCAGATGGCGTCAGGACCTATCGACTCAGTTGCACGGTCAAGCCTCGCAGCAGGCGTTTCGATCCGCTGCTGGCTCTCAACGCCTTCGAACCCTGCGCAGGTTGCATCGAAGAGTGCATTCCTGAGCATTGCGCCAAGCTCAGCGAGTGGATATTCTCTATTGTGATTGGGCCAGATGGCGACATGGACATAGAGAAGATCAGTCCCTAAAAAGGGAACAAGAGCGCAAAGCTCTTGGTTATCCTATTTTATTATCCTATTTTATTTGGCAGGCACATTTTTTGGTACATCATGGCATGCATCAGCGGAACATTCAGAGCCCGGGCGATGGCTAACAGCTCCTGGGAGGAAGGCACCTGCACCCTTATCGGCGGCAGGCACTTGCCATTCCTGGCATAAACAGCTCCGCCCCTCATCCTGGCGCAGGCGAAGCTTCCCGCGTCACTGCCAACTATTATCTCGCCGCCTCGCATCTCTGCACCGGTGAAGTCGCCGCATCTTCCAGAGATCACAATTCTGCCTCCCTGCAAGAGGACCCCTGTATTCTGGCCGGCATCACCCTCGATCTCAATCAGGCCGGAGCGCATGAGTATTCCGGTGCTCATTCCCGCATCACCTAACAGGCGAAGGGTCTTATCAGTGGGGTTTCTCGCTCCCAGGGTATCCCTTAAAATGCCGTCGCAGATGGTCAAGCCCTTCTTATCGGCAACGTTCGGCTCCGGGATGGCCAGGCCCTTTTCCATCGCCTCGGTTGCAGATACATACTTCCTGTAGCCAGTCATATCGGACTGTACAGGGACGACGTTTCCCATGGGAGATTTTATTTCGCCGGAGACATAGATGGCGCCGCGCAGCATGGAGATGCCCATATGGCTGCCCACGTTGCCGTCCACGATTATCATTCCAGTTCCTTCGACCGGCCCTCCCTTTCCACCCAGCCGCATCAGATCCACCCCCAGGCTCGAGCCCAGGCGGCTTCCTGCGTCCCCGGAGATCTTGACAGTCTCACCCTGGCGGAGGGCCTGAACCATTCTGCGAAAGCTGACGCCGCTCACCATCTGATCCATGTCGAGCCTTGAGCCTTTGTGCTGCCAGAAAAAGTCAAAGGTAAAGTCGCAAAGGCATTTCTCTCCCGAGGCATTGATTTGCAGCATTGGCATCACTTGACAAGCTGCTCGGATGCCTCTCCAGCAATGCGCTTGGAGACGTTGACTCCTATTACGGTTATGAGGATGGCGACTATCGCTGATATGGCCAGATACTGCACCGATTCCACCATGCCTATGCCGAATTTCAGATCGGAGTTGCTGGCCAGGATGAAGCCTGTTGCCGACCAGATTATAAGGCCCGTCGCCAGCAGGAAAAATAGGTAAGAAATGGTGCGGGCATCTCTCAATCCCTCCAGGTACATGTCCATTATCTTGCCCAGATCCACACATAGGGCCGCGACAACATACCACCAGATGCTCTCATGAAGGTAAATCATCACCAAGATGAAGATTCCCGGAGAAATGGGTTCATTGTAATACTGCCAGGAATAGGCAAAACCCCTTACCGTAGCTATGACCACCAGCATGGCTGCCAGAATATAGGTAATGAATGCGATCTTTCCGGCATAGAGGGATTTTCTCAAAGTCTGCTTGGCCTCCTCCATGGAATCGTCCAGCCCCAATCCCCTAAACAGGAGATACAGGCCCACAGCTCCGGTGATCGCCACCACCGCGCCGTTTGGATAGCCGAGCAGGCTGAAGATGGCAAACATCAACAGAGCCAAAGCAGGTGGAATGAAGACCGTATGGCTGATCTTGGGATCGTTGAAGACCTGCTTGAGCAGATAGTAAGTGCTCTCCAGGTTGGGACTCTGTTTGATCAGCACCCGGCGTACTCCGTCTACTCTGACGCGAGAATGGATGATGGGAAGAATTGCCTCGTCCTCAGCTCCGTCCGAGACCACAATCACCCCCCCGGGATGCAGGCGCTCCAGCAAAATATCAAGCTCTGCAGCAAGCTTGCTGTCCGAGACCAACCCCACCTTCAGGTCGCCTGCCAGCGAGGCGATCTCCACGGTCTTGCCGGCGAGCGCAAGCTCGTCGTATACCTTTATGCCTCCGAAGATGGTATTGACATCCGAATCCTCCGGGTCGGCCATGCCAAGCTTGAGTGCTGCGTCGATATTGGCCTGCCTGCCCACAACCGGACTCACGACTCCGCCCTTGCGGCCCAGATCGTTGTCGCGGTCAATACAGAGCACCAGGACATCCATGGGTTACTATTTGAAAAGATTGTACTTAAAGGATTCTGTAGAGAGAAGATATATATCTGATCCATTAGAATCGCTCATTATGCAGATATCTCCTGGAAGACAAACGATCCTCACACTGGCGGTGCTGGCGATGCTCTGCATCTCCCTTGCAGATGCATTTTCAATAGATATGCCCACCACGCAAAAATATGTCAATACGTATAATAAACAGATCGATAATGTTCCATCGGTCTTAAGGAGCATGGTCGGAAGCGAGAAGGTCAATATAATTGTGACCAGAGGAGATGGAAGCGATTTTCGAGTGGGAATGGATATTGTGAGCGCAAGGATTGAGAAGACCATTGAAGGCGGCATCAGCGATCCCACAATCGTAATAACCACCACACAGAGTGCTTTAAACGAAGTGGCAAAATCGAAGGACAAGATGGCCGCTTTTAAGCAGCAGACGGACGCAGGCCAGATTCGCTTCGAAGGAAAAAGCTGGCTGGCAAATGCCAAGAT
>DAONES010000214.1:0-3044 GCA_035403205.1 Methanothrix sp.
GAGCCTGCGGTTGCAGATGGAATAAAGGCGGCATCCATGGCGCTCATTCTCTCCAGCCGGGACACGCCTGTGGTCTGGCGCGGGCCCATGAAGATGGCTGCCATCAAGCAATTCATTCAGGACGTGAACTGGGGAGACCTCGATTTCCTGCTGGTTGATATGCCGCCTGGAACCAGCGATGAGCCGCTCTCAGTGGTGCAGCTTATCCCCGATCTGGCGGGAGCGATAATAGTAACCACGCCCCAGGATGTCGCGCTTCTGGACAGCCGAAAAGCGGTGAACATGGTCAAGGCCATGAAGCTGCCGGTGCTGGGGATTGTGGAGAACATGTCCGGCTTGGTATGCCCGCATTGCGGCGAGAAGATAGCTATCTTCGGCTCAGGTGGCGGGGAGATGATGGCTGAGGAGATGGATGTGCCATTCCTGGGAGCTATTCCAATTGACCCATCGATTTGCGCCTTGGGCGATCGCGGTGAGACCTTTGTGCAGAGCGGAACGAACGCAGGCGGCAGCTTCGGAAAGATTGTGCAGAGGCTGATGGAGATGTTCAGTTAGCTGCCTGCTAAAGGCCGCTTCTATAAATTGGCGGCCTCTATTGGCTGGCTATTAATACCTGAAGCTCATTGTGACAAATCGATGCATCGCATACTGGTCAGCAATGATGACGGCGTTTATGCCTCCGGCCTGCAGGCTGCCGCTAAAGCCGTGCAGGGGCTGGGTCAGGTAATAGTAGCCGCGCCATCTGGGCAGAAGAGCGGCGTGGGAAGATCGGTATCCGTCTTTGAGCCGCTGCGCTACGCCCAGGTGAACTTCAATGGCTTTCAGGCCTATGCAGTCACCGGGACTCCTGTGGATTCGGTCATCATCGGCATCTTCGCCATCATGAAAGGAGATCTCCCAGACCTCGTAGTATCGGGAATCAATGTAG
Source organism: Methanothrix sp. (assembly GCA_035403205.1). Lineage (GTDB taxonomy): Archaea > Halobacteriota > Methanosarcinia > Methanotrichales > Methanotrichaceae > Methanothrix. Next base: position 929 of record DAONES010000214.1, read on the forward strand.
GCGAGAACATCAGCACCGACACGGTCACCACAAGCGGGACCATCGGCGCTGCCCTGGAAGCGGCAAGCTACGGCATCCCCTCTATCGCCGCCTCAATTCAGGTGGTGGATCAGGGCGACAAATTCGATATGCACCACGGGGCAAAACACGATTTTGATGTGGCGACGAAAGTGCTCCACCGGGTGGCAGGAAAGGTGCTGGAGCACGGCCTGCCCGAAGGCGTCGATGTCCTGAATCTTAATATTCCGGAGGATGCAACTGAGGATACGGAGATTGTCGTCACCAGGCTGGCCCGCAAGATCTTCCGGACGACAGTTCAGGAGCGGTTTGATCCTCGTGGCAGGCCCTACTACTGGATAGACGGCGATCTGATTCGATCGGATGAGAAGGATACCGATGTGCAGACCGTCTACCAGGATAAGAAGATCTCACTCACGCCGCTCACGCTTGACTCCACTGCCAGGATCGATTTCAAGAATATAGAAAGGCTATTTTAATATCCATGGTGCCCTATCGATTTATTTAAGATGCCTTATGGGTCATCAAGGCAATGCTAGATGGGAAGCATTTACAGTGACTAAGGATTTGTGCTCTCTTGATAATGCATACGATTGGCTTGTTTCAGCAGAGGTATTAAATATGGATGCCGCAAAGAAATTTCTGGCGGGAGTTGTCCTGCTCATGCTCTCAGTTAATGTAATTGATGCTCATGAGGGAAACTCATACTCTGATCAGATTAAATCGTCCGGAAGCGAATCAGTAATCGCCAAAGATCCAGGATTTCGCAAATATGAGCAGAGGATCCCTGATCTCGATTTATCGATAGCTTCCACGATTGATATCATATACATAAATACCTGGCAAGCCGCAGCTGAAAATTTCAATCAGGTTTTCGTCGGCGTTGAAATTACCCAATCAGGAACTGATATCATGGGATTGGGTAATGCCAATTTCCAGATCGCGCCGCTTTCCATTCCTGTATCTGGCCCTGACGTACGCATCAGTTCAGTTGAAGAGGTCACGGATGCGGTTCATTTTTATGTGCTAGAATTAATTCCAGACCGAATCTGCAAATCTGTTGATTATCCGGCTAAAGCGCCTGCTCCATGCAAGCAGTTAAACTGGGTGCCTGGAGATTATTCCCTGAAGCTAAGCTATATTGCAGGCGGCAAGGAACTGGCAGAAGCGCAAGTCGATTTCACCATTTAATTTTCTTGAATCAGAGAATGGAGCAGTGACGCTATATGTTAAGCATTCAGGAGTTGGGAAAAAAGCTTGCTGCGGCTGGCAGGCTGAAGCTTCGTCCGCTCTGCGTCTATGGCGCAGATGAACTGCCGCAGGGCGCAGAGCCCGCTTGTGTTTTAGATCGATGTATAGCAAAAGCGGTCTTCGCAGCCGCTTTGGGCCCGCAAAGGCCGCCAATCTATCTCGATTCCGGCCAAGAGCGCTGCTGTCCTGGTGGGATGGTATGGATGGGCTTTATCGAGCCTCATCCCAAACTCAAATACTTTGTAACTGTGGGAGCGCCGGACTATCATGGAGGCGCAGCCGAGCACCTGAAAGCCACGCCGGAACTATTCGAGGAGCAGAGAAAGCTTGCCGGAAAGATCACGTCACCGGGAAGGTACATAGTAATCGGGCCATGCACTGAAGATATCCAGCCGGACAGGGTCAGATCAGTTATCCTTTTCGCAGGCTGCGAGCAGATACGAAATCTATGCGGTCTGGCTCAGTTCAGTAGCTCTGACCCATTCTTCAGGACAATAATACCGGCTGGCGCTACCTGCACCACTATGATCACCTATCCTGCTGGCCTCGCAGAAAAGGCGCCCAGGGATGCGGCCTTTATCGGTCCAACCGATCCGACCAGCAATCCCTGGCTTCCTGCTGATCTGATGATCATGGCAATTCCCGTATCTCTGGCGAAGCAAATGGCCGCCGACCTGGATCGGTCATTTATCAATCTGAGAAGCAGAATTGCATACCCGGAAGAGCGCAGGGATTGATTGGTCCTATCCATATCCTTTTCACTTCATCGCTTGTGAGATTTCCAATACAGCCTTGCCACCCGGAAGGTTTATTCTCACCTCTTTGCATCAATGTTCCTGTGAAATGC
>DAONES010000215.1:0-3028 GCA_035403205.1 Methanothrix sp.
ATAATATTTAATGGGGTGAAATTATAGGATATTAGACGGAGCTAAACACGTACGAATATTCTTTTACGGACAGGAACCAACATACTGGGCATTTGCATTGGATGTGTATAATAATTTGCTAAATTATATTTCCATAATTTTGTTAGCTATTATATTATATTATGTCATAAATATTTCTAGGTTGCTGGACTTAATCAGCTCTCCACCATATATAGAAAATTTAAAAATTAATATATTTGACGTGGACAGAATGGGTGGCCTCAGGCCTTTAAGGGATGTGATGGCTTCAGTTTCTGTTTATTATTTTATATTAATTATGTTCTTTATTATGTCTTGGTTAGTTCCCAATGATAAGGGCTATGGATATAAGGTATTGCCCTATGAGAGCGCATTTCTGATAATATTCTGGATTATCGGTGCGTCTTTCTTCTTAATTGGCTGGCATGCAATTCGCAGGCTTCTGTCTGTGAAGTTTGAAGACGATGTGAATCGCATCAGCGATCTGTGTCAATATAAAACTCAACAACTTTCAGAAAAGGCACTGGAAACAGATTTAAGCGAATCAGAGAAGCGCCTAAGCGAGATCTCAAAATCATTGGATGTCCTTCATAAGGAAAGAGAAAGGATTCTTAAACTTGGCGCTAAACCAATGGACATAAAGACTTTTCTCCTTTTTCTGGGATCATCTATCCCTTCATGCATTGCAATTTTGAAGACCCTTGATGATGCGAGAAAAATAGAACTAATCAATATATCATTTGATAAACTTTTATATATTTTCAGTAGTCTGGCGGATTATTTTAAATAGAATCCTGAAATAAAGGCAGACACTCGAGATCTTTCCTCACTATCGGAAACCATGGAGTACTAGGAAAGTGCGCATGCCAGCCATGGGCTGGCTTGCGGCCTCATATCGTGCGTCCGCTCTAGCTAATTTTAAGGAAAGCTTCTTCCCTAATGCTCGAAATGCATATGCAGCTCGATCTTGCCATCTCTCTCCGAGAAGCTGATCTTATCTGCATATCTGCTCATGGTGAACGCCGCGAGAGAGAGCGCGCTCGCTTTTTCGTCATGCATGAAATCGATGCTTGGCATGGCTGTAGGAATCTCAAAGGGCTTACCTTCATAGACCGCCCGAACATCCAGGTTGAACTCATCGAACTGAGCGCTCATGGAAATCTTCTTTCCAATCAGTCCCAGAAACGGAGCGGCATCGAGCAGCTCATTCATGGCGGCGATGCAGTTCATGATGACATCTCGCCTGGCACCCCATATTCCTCCCTGCTTTTCCATGACCTGAAAGATCTTCTCCGAGGTATCCGAAGCCGGATCTATCTCAAACTCCATCTTCTGGCTTATTCCCATGCGGAAGAATATGTTGAGCAGAACGGCACAGATAGTTGCCACTGCAAGAGATGACGAGAACATGGGCCGCAGCATTGGGTCCACACCTGTATATAGTCCAGGAATGGCGTCAAAAGAGAGACCGAAGATGATGGAAAGGCCTACTACGAAGGTCTTTCTGGAATCGATCATGCGGGACATGATGATTTGAACCCCTGCCATGATCATGAAGCAGACCGCGAAGATCAGAGAAGCGCCCATGACTGGTGTGGGCATGATCACAAATATGGCGGCGAGCTTTGGAAAGAAAGCTAAAAGCATGAGAATGCCTCCTGCCGCATAGCCGATGCGCCTGCTGGTTGCTCCGGTGGCGATGGCCAGGCCGATGTTGCTGGAAGAGACCGACTGGCCAAGAGCCCCCAGGATCCCTGAGGCCATGTTTCCGGCTCCGCAGGCAAGCATTCCCCTGCCAATGGATCGCATCTCTATTCTCTTCCAATCAGCGTCGTTGATCTTCTGGCAGGTGGTCAGATCTCCCATGGTCTTGAGCGCGGATGATAGGGCGGCTACAAGAAAAGGCACAAGCAATGCCGCGCTAAACGACATTCCAAATTTGTTTACCTCGGGGAGCTGAAACGATGGGGAATCAACTATCAGCCTGGCACTCTCTGCGGTCAGGATTCCTGCGGCAACCGAGACTGCATAACCTGTCACCATGCCGATCAGGAGCGAGTAAAGCCGCATTTTGCCTTTGCCCCAGACATTAAACCCCGCCATGACCGCTAGAGTGATGAGCGCCACAAGGAATGGCAGCGCTTGAACTTCCGGGTGGGTGCTGTCCACTCCGAAGAACTTGGGCACGGCGATTGGTATCACTTCCACCCCCACCATGAGAACGACTGTTCCCGTCACCTCCGGCGGGAAGAACTTGCGCATCCGGCTTACTACCTGAGAGAAGAGCGATTCGAAGATGCCTGCCAGGGCGGTCATGCCGAAAATGAGGGCGAGGCCCCCCGCCTTTCCGGCAAGAAGCGACGCCGGAACAAAGGCCGGGCCGTTTACCAGAGGGCAGAGATAGCCGGAGCCGACAGGTCCCCTATTCATTGACTGCAGAGCAGTGGAAAATCCGGTGGCCAGCATGGCCATACATATGAGATTTTGCGCGTCTTCAGGAGATGCGCCAATCTCCTTTACTATTACAACCGGAAATATGAAAGCAATAGACAGGATGAATATATGCTGGAATCCAAGGAGCAGCGTCGTCGCAAGAGGCGGTTTGTCGTCAACTCCGTAGATGAGATTGGTCGGTTTTCTAGCCATCCTGAATTTCCCTGCCTTCAAATATTTGATTATGCTTGATTGAATTGCCCTGATTTATGCTGCACGGATATTTCAATCTGCTGTAAGTTTACCCAGTAACCTTGATCACCACAGCGGTAATATCATCCGATTGCTCCACACCTTCCGCAAACCCTGCCAGATCGCGCAGGATTCTATCCAGTATCTCCTGAGCAGAAAGGTTGGCAGCAGCCGTCAGGGCGGATCTGAGACGTCTCTCACCGAATAGATCCTCCATTTTATTCATGGCTTCCACAATGCCGTCAGTATACAGGAGCAACACATCCCCGGGAGCAAGGCTCACCTGCCGCTGCTCGTATTCCATTTCCGCCATCATCCCCAGGGC
>DAONES010000216.1:0-3003 GCA_035403205.1 Methanothrix sp.
CTTTTCCGCTATCAAAATCATCCTGAGCACCTTCTCGTGGCCGGCTTTGTCGGCAAAGTGTGCGAGAGCCGGACGGTGGCCGATTATGTCCTCTGATCCCGCGAATCAAATGAGGATAGGCGTATGCGGTATCGCCTGTCAGGCCTGTCCCAGAAGGGTCTCGAGCCTGTGCCCTCACGGCGAGGCGGGATGCACAGCCCAGGAGAACAGGATGTGCCAGATTGCCACCTGCGCCTTTCGAAAAGGGATGGCCCTGTGCTTCCAGTGCTCGCAGTTTCCCTGCGAGACAACAAAGCTGGGGCCGATAAGCTATGGATATTGCCAGTTCATATCTGGAAAAGAGGCATAAATACATAAATCGGTAACTATTGCCGATGTATGAATGAGTGCCAATCTCGCCGCCCCCCGAGATCAAGAGATCTCATCTTTCAGCCCCTTCTGGAAGTGGCCGTGGGTTATGCCACCCAAAGCCAGGGGCCGGACGGACTCTTTCAGGCTCTCCAGTTCCTGGCGGAGCACTGCGCTCCCCCTCTCGGTCAGATCTATGGCTTTTCGGTAGATCTCCGACATCTCACGTGCGTAGTCTTCCGTCCGGCCTCGCGCATCCAGAGCCACGCCATCCAGGCCGATGGCGAAGATCTCTGGCAGCTGGTCGAGAAGGCAGGTCTCGGCGGAGTTAAAGATGTGCGTTCTATTATCATCATCCATGCGGAGAGGGAAGATGCGTCTCATGTCCTGCAGCCCCCAGAATTCTCCAGGAACATATCCCGCCCTGGAGGGAAGAGGCATGCAGTCTCTGGCCACCATGACCTCCAGGCTTCCCTGAACTAAAAGCTCCATCCTCACCGGGTTAGAATGGCGACGCACCGCTGCCACGACACCGGCCAGCTGCCGGTAGGACAGCTCCGGGGAAAGGGTGAGAAGCTCCAGAGGAGGAGCGAGCACCTGCACAGCAAGATGATTGCAGACGTTGAGCCCTGAGGCCCCCAAGATATGAAGACCGGGCCCGGCCTCCAACGCCTTCTGCACCGCTCCCACATTCTCCACCATAATCGCATCGATTTTCCCCGGTGCCAGCAGCCGCCCGGCGAATTCGAGGAAATCCGCAGGCGTGATCCGGGGCCACTTCCAGATGAGCGGCAATCTTCCGCAGATGGCTTTTGCCTCATCAATCAGCCGTCCGGCCTTTGCCGCCCGATCGCTCTTCTCGCGCCCTAAAACCGGCTCAAAGTAAACCCTCTGGCATCCTCCCTCTACCGCGCCCCTCACCGTCTCCAGGCTGTCGGCATAAACCGCCAGAGATGGAAACCGGCCCGCAGAAGAAACCGTGGCTTCGTAAGGGGACTGGTCCATCTCCTCTAAAAACTCATGCAATTTGTTTCCGGCCAAATCGGCCTTCTCCTCAGTGGGACGCCTCTTTTTCAATAGCGCCTCCTGCACCTTTTCCAGGAGATTGCGCCGCAGCTGGTTCAGAGCGCTCAGGGGAGCGAAGAGATCGCCTGAGTAGTCCATATCGATATTGCGGACTGAGAAAAGCGTCTGGCCGGTTCTTCTCAACTGCGATTCGATCTGCTCCCGTGATGTGGGCCGGCTTTTAGCTTTTTCCATCCTGAAAGAGGCTTTGACCGAAACAGCCTGCCCGTCCGGCAGAGCCGCCTCTAGCAGAGGGGTTTCTTCTTGCCAGGTGAGAGACAGATCTAGCGGAATCTGCGCTTTGGCTGAGGCGATGATCTCCTGCGCTCTTTTGGCCAGAGCGGTGCTGCCAGTGAGGTAGACCCTTGCCCCCGGGCGCACCCTCTCCGGTGTAATCAGTTTCAACAGGCCGTCCTTTTGGGCAGCTCTCTGCACCACCAGGCCGGTCTCCCTGTCCGGAGACTGAAAGACCAGGCCATCGCCCTTCTCCGGGCAGAGAGGCCCTGTGAGCCGGACGGATGCCTCGCTCCTCTGGGCATCAAAGGAGGCCACGCTGCCGATGAGAACCCCCCGGTTGTCTGACATCTCCCTGCCCATTATATCCCTGGCACCCAGCAGGTAGCCCTCGGTAAAGCCGCGGTTAAAGGATAGCGCCAGATCTCTTTCATCCTCAGGAGAGTGCGACCACTTGCCCTTAGATGCAGCCACCGCAGCCTGTAAGGCCTTCTTGTAGATGCTGGTTACAATGGCCACATACTCCGCAGACTTCATCCTCCCTTCGATCTTCAGGGACTTGATGGGCGCGCGAATGATCCTCTCCAGATGCCTGTAGACGCAGAGATCGCGGGTGGAGATGAGATAGCGCCCTTCCTGCGGCACGGCTGCCAGGCTGGTAGGCCGGCCGTACCTGTCCTTTGCTCCTCTGAGCAGCACATAGGGCTTTCGGCAGGGCTGAGCGCACATTCCCCGGTTGCCGCTCCGTCCGCCGATGGCCGAGGAGAGAAGGCACTGTCCGGAATAAGAATAGCAGAGAGCGCCGTGAACAAAGACCTCCAGGCCGACCGGCTGCGGCCTTGCCTTTCCCCCCTGACCCGGTCTCATCTCTCTGTCCATCTCCTCGATCTCGTCCAGGCTCACCTCTCTGGCCAGAACAACCCGGGAAAATCCATGGTCCGCAGCCCAGGTTACGCCCTGCCGGTTGTGGATGGTCATCTGGGTGGAGGCGTGCCTCACCAGCTCAGGCACTATTCGGCTCGCCAGAAGAGATGCCCCCAGGTCCTGCAAGAGCACGGCATCCGCTCCCATTTTGTAGAGCCTCTGAAGGTATTCGGCAACATCAGTAAGCTCGTTTTCTCTGATGAGGGTGTTGACGGTCACATAGACAGACACATTCCTCAGGTGGGCGTAGTCGATGGCCCTGGCCATGGCAGCTTCATCAAAGTTGGCAGCGAATTTTCGAGCGCCAAATCTCTTGCCGCTCAGGTAAACGGCATCGGCACCTGCGGCGATGGCTGCCTCCAGAGCCTCAGGCGAACCGGCAGGGGCGAGCAGCTCAGGCAGCTCTTTTCGCTTTTTCAATTCCGATCGCCT
>DAONES010000217.1:0-2979 GCA_035403205.1 Methanothrix sp.
CTCCAGACCGTCCATCTCCGGCATCTGCACATCCATGAGGATCACATCGTAGCTCTTCCTGGAGATCGCCTGCAAGACCTCCCGTCCATTCACTGCCAGATCTGCTCTGCATCCCAGCTTCTTCAGCATGAGACGAGCTACCTTCTGGTTTACGAGGTTATCCTCGGCCAGCAATATGGACAGGTCCGATAGTCTTGTCTTGCCGCTGGCCGGCCTGATCTTCTTGTGCCGCGGCGGTGCCAGAGCCTCCTGCAAAGCAAAGAGAATGCCCTCCTGCGAAAACGGCTTGATCAGAGTCTTCTGGCCCGCCTTCTGCCGACCGGGCTTTGAGAGGCTAATTACAGGCAGATGCTCATCAATCTCCTCCGCCAGCTCTTCGGCTCCAGGCACATCAAGATCCAAAATCGCAGCATCGAAACGGCCTACTGCCAGCTCTCGCGCTTCTATTGATGAGACCACCGGATAGATCTGCATTCCCCAGGAACGGGCATGATCCAGCAGCATCCTCAAGCAGCTCTCGCTGTCAAGCAGAGCCATGACCTTCTTGCCTGCCAGGTGACGTATGGCTGCATCACCTGAGAAAGAGGGGGCATCTATGCAAAAGCTGAAGGTCGAGCCCTCTCCCAGTTTGCTGTCCACCCAGATCCTGCCGCCCATCAGCTCCACCAGCCTCTTGCTTATTGCCAGGCCCAATCCGGTGCCGCCATATTTTCTGGAGGTGGACGCATCCACCTGGCTGAATGACTGGAAGAGCTTTTCCATATCGTCAGGACCGATGCCAATCCCGGTATCGGTAACCGAGAACTGAATTTCGTCCTCGCTCTCCCCAGGTCGGACATGAATGGTTATGCTTCCCCGTTCTGTAAATTTTACCGCATTGCTGAGCAGATTGGCCAGGACCTGCCGCAGCCTGACTGAATCTCCGAGGATTGTTGGGGCTATCTGCTCGTCGATATCATAGGTCAGATCCAGACCTTTCTCAGCGGCTTTTGTCGCAACCATATTCAGCGAGGACTCGATGCTCTCGTGCAGGAGGAATGGCAAACGCTCCAGTTTCATCTTGCCTTCATCGATCTTTGAGAAATCCAGGATATCGTTGATGATGGCAAGGAGCGCATCACCACTGCTGTGAATGGTCTCCACGAGATCGCGCTGCTCCGCAGTCAGTTTTGTCTCCAGCAATAGACCGGCAAGGCCGATGACCGCATTCATGGGGGTGCGTATCTCGTGGCTCATGTTGGCCAGAAACTCGCTCTTTGCCCGGCAAGCGGCATCAGCTGCCTGCTGAGCAGAACGAAGCTCCATTTCCGTCTCCCTATGCTTGACCATCTCCTCTTGCAGCGCCTCATTGGCCCGAAGCAGCCAGGCGGTTCTCTCCGCCACACTCTTTTCCAGCCCTTCCTGCGTCTTTCTCAGAGCCTCATCCGTTCTTCTGCGCTGGATGATCTTCCACATGCCGCTCATGAGAAGCGTCAGCTGCCGCACATCTGAGTCGTCGTACGCCGCCTTTTTATTGCCCAAGCCCGCCACAATTACAATCTTTCCCTTGTCCATAATGGGCACATTCATGTGGCGAATGATCTCGACGTGACCCTGAGGAACGCCTCTTCTCTGGGAACAGGAGGCATAATCATTGGTAATCACCGCCCGTCTCTGCCTGACGGCCTCGCCCCATAGCCCGGTTTCGTGCAGATTATAGATTATCTTCTTATTTTCGACATTGCATATCTGCATAGCATTCTTGGACCACGAATGCATATAGAGCGTTTCTTCATTAATATCAACAAAGGACAGGTATCCGAGCTCTGAGCCGGTCAGCTTAACCCCAGCCTCCAGGGCATAGTCGGTGATCTCCTGAATGGAGGCCTCATCCATCTGGTTAAGCCTCTGCAGAGCCTCCAGCCGGGAGTCATCGAGAAGCAATGATTCTTCTGCACGCTTTCTATCGGTGATGTTGAAAAAGTTAGCCAGAAGACAGCTGGGATTTCCGAAGCCGTCTCTGATCAGTGAGCATATCATCTCCGCTATATAGGATTGGCCATCTGCTCTATTGACAAGAAGCTCTCCCTGCCATCTCCCGACGGAACAAAGGGTGGGAATGATCTCTTCATGCAGCTTGGCCCTGCCCTCTGCATTCGTGAAGTCGAATACAGATAATCCTATCAGCTCGGACGCATCGCGAAAACCGGAATTTTTTAGGAGGCTCGCGTTTACATATTCGATATTGCCTTTGAGGTCGGTAAGAACAATATCCGATGGAAGAGCCTCAATGGCACGGGTCATCTTCTGGATCTGGTTGTCGGAATCCTCACTGGTGGCAGCGTCATCCGATACCTGAAGGAGTATGCCATTTTCACACTGATTCGAGCAGCGTCGCGGCAGGCTTTGCAGAAGTTCTTCAAGGTCCATCTGCAGGTCCAGGAGTGATGCGGCCAGCTGCCCATCAATAGGGCCGCTCTCCTGCATCTTCGCAACCTTTTGCGCCAAGATCTCGATCTTTTTAAGTGGATCGCGGCCTGCAAGTTTCTCTTCGCCCAAAGATAATCACTGCCTGCTCTCTAGAGGCACTTTGTAATCAATATGTTGGACGGTTAAGAGCTTATATTTATGGATGGCTGCCCTGATAGCTGCCCTGGGATGGATCTTTCTGCAACAGGCAGATCAGTTCTTCAATGCTGTATCTGGATATCAGCTCCAATAGCCGATCCGTCTGCGCATAGAAGCTCCTTGCCCTGTCGATCCTATCCAATGCTGCTTCCGATGCATACCCATTGGCTTTGAGATCCTCCTGCGTTCTGTTCATGGCGGCGATTATGATCTGCATCTCATTTCTCATATTGATCAGCATTTCTTTCTTGAGGGATTCTGGTTCAGTAACCGGGATATAGTAGTATCTCTTATCGCCCGGAACTATCACCCTCTTTGCCAGACCCTGCCGCTCCAGCGTGCTCATATTGGCGCTGACTGTAGACTTGCTGT
>DAONES010000218.1:0-2939 GCA_035403205.1 Methanothrix sp.
CCAGGCTAATGGACATGAATGAGGAATAGATGACTGGTAGAAAGTATTTATCTAATGAAGAGGATAATCCATTCGATGGCAGGGATTAGAATTGATAGAAAACTCTGCACGCTACCAATGAATATGTGCCCCATTTTGAGTCCCGCAAATATAAGGAAGAACATCTCCCCCAGGATAATGCTGCTAGCATTGCTCATCATATTTTGCTCTGCGCTCTGTGCCGGGGAAGGCTCATCATCCGGAGGGCAATCTTCCGTGAAGAGCAATCTAAGTGACTCCTCTCCTGCGAATTCTGCCCTAAATCAATCGACTTATGATGCCCATGTCTATGTTTCCAATAAGGACAATGAACGTCTCAAAGTTACTCTGTTTATCGACTCTGAGCTGAAGGACAGCAAAGAGATCGCTTCTGACTCTGAATCTGAGATCGATAGCTATTCGCTCCTAAAAGGCCCTCACAGCTTCAAGATAACCTGGTGGGATGAAGATATCAAGAGTCCCTGCGAGATGGAGCTGGTCAAAGATATTCAGAATGAGACCTCCATCAATCTCTATACATCTAACCACGAGGCCCCAGAGAAATACGAGATACTGGTCAAGCTGGTCAATGAAAACAATAACGACCTGGAAGCGTTCCTTTATGCCGATGACAGCTTCGAGAAGAGCAAAGAGATCACCAAAGATAGCACTTCGGAGCTAGGCACGATAAAGCTGGAGGAAGGCGTGCATAATCTATCTGTGAGATGGCAGGACCGGGACACCAGGATAGAGTATGAGAAGTCCAAAAAGATAACGGTTACAAGAGACGATGTCCTGGTCTTTTATGCTCCTCAGGGTGTCTCCTTTGAGGCAAAGCCGAGCGCCGTGCTGCCTATTAAGACCACACCTGCCAGTGAGGAGAAAGCCATAGCATCGACTGTAAAGGAGAAAGAAAACGAGACCGAAAAAAAGTCTGAAAAGGAGCATGCTAGCGAAAATTCCCGCCTCACAGAAAGCACCACTGCGCATGATACGGAAAATGATAAATCATCAAGCGGCACAAATAAAACCGCCTCAAAAAGCATAGCCAATTCCGAGCAGAGAGCGAATGTCCTGGCGGATAAGGCCTCATATGACGAAAAGGCCGGCCCGCTGGGCGGAAATCCTCTGCAAGATAGCGATAGAATTTACCTGTATGCTGCACTGGTACTAGTGGCAGTCTATCTCTTGCTAAGGCATTAATATGGCAAAATTTTTAATTATATTTTTAACTCTATTGCTGGCCCTGATATGCTCTTCCCAGGCAGTGGTCTGGAATGAGGGCATGAGCGGAGAGCTTCATTGGGGTGAAACCATGCACCGGGATAGTTATTCTCTGACGCTGGCAGATTTTTCCATAGAAGAAGGCCATAGCTGCAGTGTCCTTGTGCAGCTGCAAAAAGACAATCAGGCTGTTGACAGTCGAGCTTTGCGGGCGGGAGAATGGTTTGAATGGAACGATTCTGTAAAAGTCTCTGTGGAGCAGATAGTAGTAGGAGATATCCAGGAGGATCCTTTTGCAGTACTAAGAATGCAGTTTTCCGCGGATGCGGATCTATCCCTCGTCTTGACTGGTGACCGAGAAACATACGATGGAGGCGATGAGATGAGGGTCCAATTGCAGGTTGAGAATAAGGGGACCGTTGATGCCGAGAATCTTAAGATAGAGCTTACCTCGATGCCGCCCGTTGTGAACGAGCGGAAAAGCATTTCAACATTGTGTGCAGGAAAAAAATGGGACAATAAGAAGGACACTCATGAGATAGATAATCTAAAAATAAATATAAATGCACCATATTTTCCCAAGCCGACCGACTTGGTACTTCAGGCCCGCGCCGATTATACCGATCCAGAGGGAAAGGCCTACGAATCATTGGGAAGAGCGACCTTTCACATAAATGGGCCCATACAGCTGCACAAGAGAGTAGAAGAGACGCAGGATTTTCATGAGAGCTATTACGTCATCAACTCCCTGCGGAACACCGGCAACAGGACCATTGACCTGGAACTATCAGATTCCACCGGCTCCGGATTTCGAGCCGAAGGGCCGCTGAACTGGAAATTCAGCCTCACTCCCAGAGAAGCGAAGACGATAAGCTATCTCATTGATGCTCAACAGCCGGGCCTGGGCCAGGTTCTGCCAAGTGCAGCAGTCAGCTACCGCTGGGATGAGAACAGCTACACAATCCGCTCAGAGGAGCCTGTAGTGGATGTCTTTGGGCCGTTAATCGAGGCCGAAAGAAGCATCAGCCCTAAAAAGCTAGAGCCGAGAGAGATAGCCACAGTCTCAATTCAGCTGTCCAATCTGGGAAATAAGCAGGCGGCCATCACTTTACAGGATGCGGTACCATGCGAAACTGAACTCGTCTCCGGGTCGGTCAATGCGTCGCTCATCCTTCCACCCAATGAGACCTGCTCAAAGGAGTACCGGTTGCGCTGCGTCAAGGAGGGAACCTTTTGCATTCCTTCCGAAGAGATCTATTATCGAGACGTACGGGGCAATCAATACCATACAGTTGTGCCGGCACTTGAGATCGAGGTGCAGGAACAGAAAAGCAGCAATTTGATGCAGAGCAATTCGAATGATGCCGCTTTGAACGGGACCGGAAAAGGAATTGCACAGAGTGAGTCAGAACAAAGCGGTGCTCAAGCGGAAAAAGACGATGTGCAGATGGAAAAATCAGATTCGAAGAACGGTGGTGAAGATGGGGCGGAGGGGAGTGGCGAAGAATATCTGCCCGCTCTGCTGATCACAATCATACTATTGCTCTACGCCGCCATTCGCAAATATCTTTGACGCATTTGATTATTCGTCCCAGGACATCTTTGCATTTTTCATGAAGGCAATCCGGTCGCTCATATGTCTTACAACCTCCCTATCATGAGATATGAAGAGCATGGTCAGGCCAAACTCGCTCTTC
>DAONES010000219.1:0-2908 GCA_035403205.1 Methanothrix sp.
AGCTCAAAATCGCTATCATCAATTCCGACTATCTTCAAGTTATTGATCTGCTTTATCCTCTCGACAGCAGTCCATGCCTTAGTTGATTCGCTTACTAATCCACGATCTCTCTTCATGCATTTCAAAACAGATTCGGGACTTATGCCTTCTCTTTCAACAATTTCGGCTACTAATGACCTGTGAAATACTTCGTTGCACACAAGTACTGAAGTAATACCCATATATTCGCCATCATTTATTGACTCGAGCAGCCTTCTTGATGAATTGCCAAACTCCCAATGGCCCGACACTGCATAAAGCAAGATATTTGCATCGACAAAGAGAATTGTGCCTGTCTTGATATCATAGGGCATCAAACAGGCTCCAGGTCAGGGCTCTCAATTATCTCATCCAGCCATTGTCTATTCTGGATTTTTATGATGCCGTAAAGCTGATCTACAGGATTTTTCTTCACTTCAATCTCGACCAGTTCGCCATCTTTTAAATCTAGCCTTTCCAATGGCCTCAGAACGCTGTTCTCATAGATTGCTTTAACAAGCATTGAAACCACTATTAGTCATTTGTCCCGGAAGATTAAAAACCTGCCTATTTTGGCTTTTTAAGCTTTGAAGATCATCTTTCTATTCTTAAGCTCTTGCTTTCTTCTTACAGGCCATCGGCCACCGGAATGCTTGCGCTCCAGCAGGTCTAGCTGCATGGCTATAGCCTAACCCATTCGCATAAACACATTCGTGCGAACGAACCGCCTTCCAAAACGGTGCAGGGGAACCGATGCATCCTGAGCGACTTGATAGCAATTCCTGAAATGAATGCATCCTTCTCAGGCTCGCCCGGGCGCTGCGCCGCAGCCCCCCACGCGCGGGCGCTTGAACGCGGGCATGGGCAGACGCAGGCCCGGGGCGGAGCTCGCTTGCGTGCGAAGGCAGCGCAAGAAAGCATTAATCCTGAGCATAAGTTTATTTCCCAAGAAATGCTTTATATCATCTGGATGCTGCCGATAAAAATAATAGTAGAAAAACATTCGGATGGTTATGTCGCTTATCCTATAGGCATCAAAGGCATCGTCGTGGGTGAAGGCGATACATATGAAGAAGCCCTTGCCGATGTGAAATCTGCCATCCGATTCCACCTGGAAACCTTTGGCCAGGAGTCTCTTAAAACAGATGGTATCAGAGAGGCCTTCCTGGCTGAAGTGATTGTGTGACGAAGCTACCAAGAGACGCGCCGATAGCAAAGGTAATTCGGGCACTGGAAGCCTTGGGCTTCGAGATAATTCGAGAAGGCAATCACGTTTCCATGTGCAGAATAAATCTGGATGGGATCAAGACGCCTTTGACCCTTCAAAGCCATCAACGATTTGTGATATCTGGCGCCAAATTAACTCACTGCTTAATATCTCATTCTGCTTTGGACGCAAGATAGCATCGAGCCGCCGCCATCTTCCACGCGCAGGCGCACGGACGCGGGCAGGTGCAGGCGCAGACCGGGGCAAGCGGCCACGCATGCGTGTGAAGGCCAGCTCATGAGGATGCACGGCAAGCCGCGTCCTGTCAATATGAAACGAACAGGCGATTGGATTTCCGGCAAAAGCTCACATCCTTTTTCGAAAAGGTCAAATGCCATATTAAAATGATTTAAGAAGAGCTTGACAGAATGACCAGGTAAATGAAGACCAAAACCGCTTTACCCACGCATTAAATTTACAGCCAGATCGAGAACCGTCCTCGGCCTGGTGAGCAGAACTTTTCCCGCAGCGAAGGCGGCCTTTTTGACAAATGATCCATCCGAGATGAGCCTCTTTCCGGACAGGCCATGAACCAGACGATCGATCTCTGCGTCCTTCATCATGGAGAGCGTCTGCAGAGATGCTCTTCCCATGCGGTACTGCCAGTAGAACTCTCTCTTCCAGTGCTGCTCATACCCGGCAAGGCCACGGCGGGAGACATCTCCGGCCAAGACCGCTTCCGCAGCCACGCTTCCGCAGATGGCGCCGGCCCGCATTCCGTAGGCCAGCCCGCTCTGCCCGGCTGCTCCTCCTGTGACCATCAGGGAGTCTGCGACTACCTCGCCGGGCAGAACGCAGATGGGATCGCCACCTCTTCGCACCGACAGGATCTTCATCTTCTCAATGTCTCTGTACTGGGTGGATTTGTAGGCCTTGAAGAGCTTCAGGAAATTACGGAAAAATGGCTGGACGGATTGGCCGTGGCCACGCACAAAAATTCCCAGAGTAGCGCGATCTTCTCCTGCCGGAGAGAATGTGGCCTTCCAGCCGGGAGCCATGCTGCCGATCCAGTACTGAAAGAACATCTCCTCGCCCAGGTCCGGATGCTCGATATCTGCCTCCATAGCCCAGGCGATATCCTCCGGATGAAGCATTGTCACGAGGCCCGCCTGCTTGGCAAGGCAGGAGGCGATTCCTGATGCATCCACCATCACCCGGGCCTTTATCTCATCAACATTTCTTTCTCCGTTCTCATTCAGGGATACAGTTCGACAGCCGCCTTCCAGCCGGGATTTTCCTGCGGCTGCCGTCAGCAGAGCAACGCCTCTCTTCTGGGCGAGGTTCAGGTAGTGTTCATCAAATTTCTTCCGATCGATAAAATAGCCCTTAGCTGGAATGCTGGCCCCATGACCGGATGGGGAGAGAATACGCATTCCCTCCAGCTCCTTTCTCATGTAGCAGTCCTCCACCTTGATGCCCGAAGCTGCGGCCATTCCCTCAAAGAGGGTGTTCGCGGTGTGATCGATCCCAGCCAGATCCCTGTCAACCAATATGGTCTCCGCCCCGCCCTTAGCGGCAGAGATGGCAGCCATCAGACCGGCGGGCGAAGCGCCCACCACCAGAACATCGCATTTCACAGGAACATTGATGCAAAGAGGTGAGAATAAACCTTCCGGGTGGCAA
>DAONES010000220.1:0-2906 GCA_035403205.1 Methanothrix sp.
TCTCCGGCTTTCGCTTGGCATAGATCTTCCTCCAGGTGGGCTCGTCGATATCGCCAATGATTCCACTGGCCTTGGCAGATGCTATGATATCCCTCGCCTTCCACCAGATGGGGCCGTAAACCACAAAATCGATGTCAGAGCTTGGACCGTGCAGGCCCATCAGCATGGACCCAGTGATGCCCATCCGATCCCAGGCTACTCCCGCTTCTGCGAGCAGGCCGGCAATCTTTCCCACCCGTGGATCTTGTTTTGCCACGGATAAGAGGCCATCGGACGGCTGGTAGATCCTCTCAACATGCGAGAATGGGACCACATGCAGATCCTGGGCCCAGTCCGGCCTCTCTCTCCTGAGAAACTCATAGGCGGGATCAAAGTCCATCTTACGATAGCGCTTTCCGTTAGCCTGCCGCTCTCCTGCTGTATCGGGAATGTAGCGAAGCATAGAGCGAAGGCCGTGGGGATGATTGTAGTCGGCCACTGCAAAGATCCAACCTTCTTTCGTCTCAAAGAAGTCCCTGATCCTGGCCTTCACGATATCGCCTTCATTACCTTTTCGATGCCGGCTCCCGGTCGAATGATCTCTCGCTTCTCTAAGTCCAGCAGAGTTGAAGACTGTCCGAACCTGCATTTTCCGCCGTCCACGACCGCGTCCACACGATCCCTGATATCCTGGGAGACGGAGGCTATGCTCGTGGGTGGCGGTGAGCCGGTGCGGTTGGCGCTGGTAGAGGTGATGGGTCCGGCCAGATCGATGATCCTCAGAGCAGTCTCATGATCCGGGTATCTGATGCCCACCACCGGCGAGCCAGCGGTGAGGATATCCGGCACGATTGGCTTCTTTTTGACCAGGACGGAGACTGGCCCGGGCAGGAGCTTCTCGATAAGGGCCAGGTCATCCCGGCTCACCTCGGCAACGTTCATCAGCATGTCAAAGCTGGAGACTGCCAGGAAGATGGGCTTGGAGAGTGGTCTCTTCTTGATCTGAAAGACTCTCATCACCGCTTGCTCATCAAGAGCATTGGCGCCCAGGCCGTAAACGGTCTCGGTGGGATATACTATCACACCGCCGCCAATTACATAGCGGGCTGCGCTGGCGGTCATTTTTCGTTTTTCCGTTTGATGCTTGCAATATCTCCGAGCGTCAATCCACGGCCTGAACTGCTGGATTTAACACGAGCCTCGCTCGTCTCGTCAGCCAGCTTTATCTTTAGCTCCTTTTCGATCTTTTTCCTGATAGCATCATCAGGAGAGATCTCCTCGCGCTCGATCTTCTTTAATAGAGCCGCTTTTTCCTTAATTCGCCCTCCTAATTCCTCGGCTGAGAGGCCCAGTCCCTCCCGCGCCTCTCTTATCTTGCGCCCGAAATCCGGGACCAGCTCTGTCAGATCCTTGAAGTGGTCGCGAGGTTTGGGCCGGCTTACGGTGAAGGCCCTCTCCGCGGGAACCATCTTCCTCGGAACCAGAGTGAATTTGTCTTCCGGTTTTCCAAAGCGCGCACAACTCTTGCATACCTCCATTGTTGAGCGGTCGATCACGATCTTTTGGGGTGTCCCCGAGATCTCGGCACCGCAAATCTCGCATTGCTTCTCGGTCATTTCGGAAACCTTTATAGGGGTCAAAGTTTAATAACCTTTTCAATTATGGATAGTGGAGAAGGCATGAATGAGTCACAGGCCGGCGCGGATTTCTCGCGCTACATCCTGGACCGCATGCGCCAGCTTGAAGAGCGCAATCTGGCGCTGCGAGAGCAGAAGGACCGCGTAGAGGGCGAAAAGCGGCTGATTGAGAACCAGAAGCTCAAGTTCGAGCGGGAAGCCCGCAAGCTGAGAAGCGAGCTTGAGCGTCTGCGCGTAGGTCCAATGATCGTAGGCACCATAGCCGATGTCCTTGATGAGAACCGGGTCATCGTCAAGAGCAGCACCGGTCCCAGATTTGTGGTCAACCTCTCTCAGTTTATCGAGGAGGAGATCAAGATTGGAGCGCAGGTGGGCCTCAATCAGCAGTCTTTTGCGGTGATGTGCGTGCTGCCGTCTCCACGCGATCCGGCGGTATTCGGAATGGAGATTGAGGAGGCACCGGATGTGCAGTTCTCGCAGATCGGCGGCCTGGATACTCAGATCTCCGAGATCAGGGAGATTGTGGAGCTGCCGCTCAAGCGGCCGGACCTCTTCGCGGCGGTGGGCATTGAGCCGCCAAAGGGCGTCCTGCTACATGGGCCACCGGGAACGGGCAAGACAATCCTCGCCAAGGCGGTTGCCCAGAGCACCGACGCCACATTCCTTCGTGTGGTGGGCTCAGAATTTGTGCAGAAGTACATCGGAGAGGGCGCGCGACTGGTGCGTGAGCTATTCGAGCTGGCCAAGAGCAAGTCTCCGGCTATCATATTCATTGACGAGATGGATGCCATCGGTGCCAGGCGCATGGATGGGGCCACCAGCGGAGACCGCGAGGTGCAGAGGACTCTCATGCAGATCCTGGCAGAGATGGACGGTTTTGATGCGCGAGGAGAGGTCAAGCTCGTCGCCGCCACCAATCGTCTGGACATGCTTGATCCAGCTCTGCTGCGGCCTGGCAGATTCGACCGCATAATCGAGATTCCATTGCCCAATAGAGAAGCACGCGAGTCGATTTTGAAGATTCACACTTCAGGCATGAACCTGGATGAAGATGTCAACCTCAAGCTGATCTCCGACATGGCTGAGGGAGCGAGCGGCGCTGATCTGAAATCGCTGTCAACCGAAGCAGGCATGTGTGCCATTCGCGAGGAGCGAACGACAATATACCAGAGCGACTTTGAGGGCGCGGCCGTAAAGATACTGCACAAAGAGAGAAACCAGGTGAGCGAGCCCGAGGGGCTGGTGCAGCAGTACATTTGAGCAGTGCAGTTTATTTCTGAATGGGCCCGG
>DAONES010000221.1:0-2822 GCA_035403205.1 Methanothrix sp.
TGTACTCAGGTGCGCGAGCCCTCGGGAAATATGGATCGCTGCCATGCTCACCTAAATTTCTTTTGTAACTTTAATTGGAGCTCACTAATTGATATATTAATGACTGCAATTAATTGCTCCTGTATTAGGACCATACCATGATACTGCATGCCTTATTGCACAACAAGCAACACAATTGTATCCATTTGTCGGTCCTGAATCGTCGAAAAAACATCTCCCAATTTCTCCGCTTATTCCAGGAGGGCACTGGGATGGACTCATACTTAGCTCGAATTGACTCACTATATCTACACTTCGAATAACAGGTCTTGCTTGTTTTGGTAATCTCATAGCAACATCCTCTTTTTTTATTTGACCTTAGGCTGCCATGTGGCGTCCATAACTTATTCTGCATAAAAAGTGGGTATATGGATAGCTTACAGCGAAACCAGCTGCTTTCTATGCATTATACCCGACCAGTTTGGACCTCTATTTAACCAAACTGCATGCAACAAGGCAGGCAGCCTTTAATGCTGAATTTGGTATAATATTGCATAAATCGTAAAGTTAAGACTGACTAATTCCATCCTCGATTCTTGCAGTTCTTATTGTTCTAATGACTGGTTTGCTTGCTTTGGTAGCTTCATAGCGAAATTCCTCCGATAGTACTTTAATTCAATTCGTTTAATTCAATCATTTTCCCTAAAGACAGCTATTCTATTGCTATACTTACATAATTTCTAGATAGATTGATCTCTTTTTTATTATCACTACCTAGTTATAATGACAATAATTACAGATCTGTGACTTATCCAATATGCGAACACAAGGATCTAGCCAGATCGATCAATATTTGACTAGTATATAGACCAGTGGCGCACCTCGCCGATTGTGACTGGTACCACATCGCTCACATGATTGCGGGAGGGGCTGTCGGGCAGAGCATCTTTGCAGACCCTCTCTATCATGAAGGATGCAGAGATTGATCGGCTTGTGCAGCGAGGGTAAACTCGGGTTGAGAGACTAAGAACTGCAAACCAATTAGATAAAAGCCAAAAAAATAGAAGATGGAAGCTATAACCGTTTCAAGCTGCGACCCTTTCGCCCTGGACTATGCTTCCGTTCTGGCCGATTGTCCAGACGGTATAAGATCCGCTGACATCTCCATTCTCATCGAAGGTTATGTCGCCAGATGTGCCCTGGTAGTTGATATCCTTGCCTTCCCTCACCAGGTTCAGGGCCTCTTTCAGATCGGATACCTCTACTCCAGGAGGATTGGCAACCGATCTCAGGTTGTCTGCTATGGACCTTCCGGTTGCGGTCTTTGCCTGCTCGATGGCCAGCGCCACTACTGCAAGGGCATCATAGCTGTTGGTGCAGTAAATGCCCGGCTCCTTGCCGTACTCTGCCTTGTAAAGAGCCCGGAATGCGTCATACGCCTTTCCGCCTGCATTCTCATCCGGAGCCAGTCCCTGCAGTCCGGCTACGATGTATCCGCCGGCGGCATTCTTTCCGGCAAGCTCAGCCAGATTGTCTGACTTCAGGCCTTCGGAGAGCAGCCAGGTTGTGCCGGTCAATGCTCCTTTCTCATAGGCCGTCCTGAGGATGAGGCTGCCTGTCTCTGGATAGGAGACCATCATCACGAAATCAGGCTTGCTGGCCGCGATCTTCTGAACCTCGGAATCAAAGATGCTCTGGGACGGATCATATCTTATCTTCTCCAGAACCTTTCCGCCATTGGCCTCAAAGGCCTTCACAAAGACCTCCTCGAAGCCCACTCCGTAGGGGTTGTTGATGACAATGGTTGATACCGTCTTGTAGCCCCGTTGCTTGGCCAGATTGGCCATTGCAGAGCCCTGCAGGGTATCAGAGGGCGCAGTCCGGAAGTACAGGTCGCTATCATTGTAAGTGGTAAACTCCGTGCCGGTGTTGGACGAAGATATCTGAAGCACGCCATTTCCGGTAATGATATCGATTACAGACATGCTCTGCCCGCTTCCGGTATCGCCCACGATGGCAGGAACTCTGTCCACCTTGACCAGCTTGTTGGCGGCATCAACGGCAGCCACATTGTTGGTCTGGTCATCCTCAATCAGAAGCTCCAGCTTCTTTCCGAGCAGCCCGCCGTTTTCGTTTATCTGCTTAGCGGCAATCTTCATGGCATCGCTCATCGGTCCGCCGTAGGCGCCCAGATCTCCGGTCAATGATTGCAGCACACCGATCTTGACGCTCCCTTGAGCCAGCGCGGTTGCGGCTGCACTCTCTGTGCTGGCATTTGCAGCTAATGCTGCCCCTTCTGTTACTGCCTTTTCCTTATCTTCAGCCTTCTCGGTGCATCCTGATAGTAATACAGCGAGAATGAGGGCCGAGATTACAATACAAGATCCTAGCCTCATAAAACCATCCCGATCTCAGGGGGGTGGACAGAATGAATAAATAAGTATCGCAAAAGGAAAATCCTCATGATTATGTTCCGGACTCTTTGATGCAGAACGCCTTAGGGAAAGATAAAAATAGCTGCAATAAGAGGATCACTTTTTGATTGAACAACATGATCGGACAGCTGGTAGCCAATGGAATAGTATACGGATGCATTATTGCTCTGGCAGCTATTGGATTGTCCATGGCATATCGAATTATGAATTTTGCTAATTTTGCCCATGGCGATTTTCTTACTCTCGGCGCTTATTTGGCTCTCTTTTTTGCAGCATCTTTAAACCTCGGCTTTCCTCTGGCATGTGTTCTGGCCGTTCTTGCCACTGCCGCATTTGCCGTCCTACTGGATGCTGGAATCTGGAAGAGAATGAGGAGCAGCGGAGCCAGCCGGACCGCCATTATGATTC
>DAONES010000222.1:0-2812 GCA_035403205.1 Methanothrix sp.
GCCTGGAAGAGGTTGAGGTCTTTGGGCCTGCCACCGGCACAGGTCACAACGATCTCCGCAGGCTCAACCGGGCGGCGGTACATGCGATCGACCGTCGCAACTCCGGTGCGGTGAGCGGAGATATAATCGCCAGCAACCGACTGCACTATCTCCTTTCTGCCGTTCAGGACCACATTCAGGATGAAGTCCAGCCCGGCAATCCCTGCCGCATCCTCCATGTCCCGGCGAACCGGGCTGTCGACCCTGCCAGTTATTGATTTGGGATCTCTCATCAGCTCATGGTTCTTGACCACTGAACGCTCTGAGCTGATCCCGGGCAGGACCGCCTTGGCTCCGCCGCTGTACCCGGCATAGTAGTGATACTCGATGTTTCCCGTAGCCACGATAAGATCCGAGGAGAGGGCTGTCTCCAGGATCTCCACCGGCGTTCCCAGCCCAGTATCCCCCAAATAAACGCAATTCCTGGGATCATGCTGCATTCTGGGGAGGCTGGTGCAATCACCGAGGAGCTGCTGCTCTTCGGCTGGCGTCATCCTGCGGTGCGTTCCCAGGGCAAAGATGACCTTCAGATCGCGGATGCCCAGATCCTCAAGCCTGCTGATGAGAGGGGGAAGCATGAGATGGCTGGGAGCGGGACGGGTGATGTCGCTTGCCAGAATGCTGGCTGACTTGCAGCCGGCAAAATCTTCCAGGCTCTTGCCCAGGGAATGGTCCAGAGACCTCTCAATCTCGCCAGCAGGCGAAGCCGCCAGCTCCTCAGCCAGCACCACCTCTGCCCCTTCCGCCAGCATCAAATCAAGGCACCCCTGGCCATAGCCAAGCTGAACGCGGTTATTCGAGTTCATCATTTCTTTTTTTCGCCATTTCTTCTTCTTTCATCATTGCTCTACTTCATAATTGCATCATCTTTCTCTCTCATGCCTTCCGGACCACAGTGCGGCTTAGCATCTCCGAGAATGCCTCGAAGATGGGCCGGTCCGTTCTCACAAGGAAATAGTCCGCTCCCACCTGACTACACGCCGCACGTATGCGATCATTGTGCTCAGCGATGCGTTTTAAATACTCCTGCCTCTCCTGCTCGGTGACACGGGTGATGAGCGGCAGGCTGCTCTCCAGGTCCACGAACTTGATATCGCCGCCAAATGGCATCTCCGTCTCCTGCGGTGCAAGCACCTGAATTACCACCAGCTCATGCCCTGACAGCCGGTAGATGCTGGAGAGAACATCATCCGTATCGCCTAAAAGGTCGGATATCAGAACCACCAGGCTGGTGGTCTTGAGAAGCGATTCCACCTGATCGGCGATGGCGAGCAATCCTGTGCCCCCTCTGGGCGTGGTCCTGTCAAGGGCCTCAATGGTCTGAAAGAGATTTCTCCTTCCCCGCTTGGGCTCGCCCGGATAAAGCTTCATGCAAAAAAGGGAGATGGCATACTTCTCGTTCTCAGAAGTGGCGAGATACGCAAAGCCCGCTCCTAGCCGACAAGCATATCCGAACTTTCCCTCATAGCCCATGCTGGCGCTGCCGTCCAGGAGGATGTGCACTACCAGGCTCCTCTCCTCCTCGTGCTCCCGGATGTAGAGCTTCTCGGTCCGGCCGTACACCTTCCAGTCCACCAGCTTGAAGTCGTCTCCCTTGCGGTACTCCCGGTAGCCGACCGGGCTTATGCCGTGACCGAAGCGCAGGGACTTTCTGCCTCCGCTGTAGGCGGTCGACACCCTCTTTCTGACGAGCAGCGAGAACCTGTCCAGCTCCTTAAAGAACTCGGTATCCATACTCAGCATCCATCAAAGAGACAGGCTCTTTAGAATGTCCGTTACCACCTGGTCGCGGGTGAGGCCCCTTCGCTCTGCCTCGAATCCCAGGATGATTCTGTGCCTCAGGACCGGATAGGCCATGACGTGCAGATCATCCTTGGAGACGTAATTTCTGCCCTGGATGAAGGCCCTGGCTTTGGCGGCGAGTATGAGACCGATGGTAGCCCTGGGGCTTGCTCCGTAGGCAACTCCTTCCCACTTGCGCGTGGCAAGCACGAGGTTTACCGTTGCCGTCTTAAGATCATCGGAGACCGGTATGTCGCGGCAGAGCTGCTGCAATGCTATCAGCTCATCCTTGCTGACCACCGGATTTACAGCGGGCTCGCTGCGAATGGTATATCTCTCCAGGATCTCCATCTCTTCCTCCTTGGAAGGATAATCCATGAAAATCTTTAGCAGGAAGCGGTCCAGCTGCGCCTCTGGAAGGGGAAAGGTGCCCTCCATCTCAATTGGGTTTTGCGTCGCCAGGATGAAGAAGGGCTTGTCGAGGAGATAGGTCTTGTTTCCTACCGTCACCTGCTTTTCCTGCATGGCCTCCAGAAGAGCGCTCTGCGTCTTGGGAGAAGCCCGGTTGATTTCATCCGCCAGGACGATATTGGCAAAGACCGGCCCCGCTTCGAAGCGGAACTTTTTGCTCTTATCGATCTCATCGATGATCGTCGTGCCGGTGATGTCCGCGGGCATAAGGTCCGGAGTGCATTGAATCCTGCTGTAGTCCAGGCCCAGACAGGAGGCAGTGGTCTTCACCAGCAAGGTCTTGGCCAGACCCGGATTGCTCTCCAAAAGAGCATGGCCTCCGGCGAAGATGGCCACCAATAGCTGTTCTATGGCCACATTCTGGCCGACAATGACTTTGTCGATCTCACGCCGGAGCCTCTTGAAGATCTCCGGAGCCCGGCTGTAGATATCTTTCTGATCCTCCGACATTATTCTCTCCTTTGCTCATTTTCTGGAGGGGGTTTTCAGGTAGTTATAGCTTTTCCCTATTGCTTTTTTC
>DAONES010000223.1:0-2806 GCA_035403205.1 Methanothrix sp.
GTCAACACCATGGCCGAAGCCCTCGCGCCGCGCATTGAGCAGATCACCGGCGGCAGGGTATACCTGCGCATCATCTCCAATCTGGCCGACCTCAGGCTTGCCAGGGCAAAGGCGGTCTTCAAGGCGGAGGAGATAGGCGGCCATGAGGTTGTCGACGGAATACTCATGGCTGCGGAGCTGGCTTTGGTTGATCCTTACCGCGCAGCCACCCACAACAAGGGCATCATGAACGGCGTCACCGCTGTTGTGATGGCCACCGGTAACGATACAAGAGCAGTGGAGGCCGGAGCGCATGCCTTTGCATCGGTTGGCGGGCAGTACAAATCGCTCACCCATTACGAGAAGAACCGAAATGGCGATCTAGTGGGAACAATTGAGATGCCGGTAGCTGTGGGCCTTGTGGGGGGGGCGACCCGCGTTCATCCCGTAGCCAAGACCGCTGTGAAGATCTTGGGCGTTAAGAGCGCAGACGACCTCTCCCGCATCATAGCCGCAGTGGGATTGTGCCAGAACTTTGCCGCGCTGCGAGCTTTAGCTTCCGAGGGCATTCAGAGGGGGCACATGTCTCTGCACGCCAAGAACGTGGCTGTTCAGGCGGGAGCAAAATGCGATATGATTGAGATCGTCGCCGCCCGGATGGCTGCCGAGCGCAGGATCAGCGTGGACCGGGCGGTGGAGCTGATGGCAGAGCTTGACAAAAAGGCCAAGGGGACTGCCTGACCTTGAGCTACAGGATTGGCGCTCTGGGGCCGGAGGGAACCTATTCAGAGAAGGCTGCTTCTATCTGGATAAAGGACCGGCCAGAGGCGAGCATCGTCTACTTCAATGATTTTGACGGGGTACTTGAGGCGGTAGCATTCGGCCAGATCGATGCAGGCATCGTCCCGGTAGAAAACAGCCTGGAGGGAGCAGTGACTACAGTCATGGATCTTCTCCTCAGACAAGAGACCGTGATAGTGGGAGAGGTAAACGTTCCCATCAGACACTGTCTGGTTGGCCGGGGGGAGAGCAGCATCAAGGTCATCCTCTCTCACCCCCAGGCTCTGGCCCAGTGCCGGCAATATTTGAGCGCGAATTATCCAGAGGCAGAGATCAGGACCACCGGCTCGACAAGCCATGCAGCCCGCCTGGCCCAGGAGTTCCCGGAGATGGCTGCAGTTGCAGGCGCGGATACAGCAGAAAAGTACGGCCTGCATATCCTGGCCAGGGGAATTCAGGATGAAAGTGACAATGTCACCCGCTTTATCGTGGCCGAAAGGAAGATGGCCGCGGCCACCGGCCGGGATAAGACATCCCTTGTCATCTACCTGGACAAGGACCGTCCCGGTGCCCTTTTCGCAATCCTGGAGGAGTTTGCCAGGCGGAGCATCAATCTGACCAGGATCGAATCGCGCCCCAGCCGCAAGGGTCTAGGCGATTACTACTTTTATATCGACCTGGAGGGGCATGTGAATGATTGCGCAGTCGGCCAGGCAATAGAGGCCATAAAAGAGAAGGCGGCCATGGTCAAGGTGCTGGGATCTTATCCCAAGGCCTGAAAATCCAGGAGGTGATGGTCGATATCCACTGGAAAAAACCCGGGAATTCTTCTCGCCCCCTATGGCACCCTATATCCTCCTGCCCTGGCTACCTACAGACGGATCCAGAAGTCTTATGAGCGCATCTTTCCTGGCAGCTCAATTCGTCTGGCCTTTACCTCGGCTCTCATGAGAAAGCGGCTGCGGGAGAATGAAGGCATCAGCATCCTGAGCCCTCAGAGTGCTCTCGCAGAGCTATCCGAAGAAGGGACAGGTAGCGTTGTGGTCCAGTCCCTACAGATCGTTCCCGGCGGGGAGTTTCATCAGATGGCATCGTGGGTGGCGGACCAGAAGAGGAGATTGCCGGATCCCTCGTGCCTGAAGATCGGGCTGCCTCTGCTCTCCGGCCTTCAGGACTGCCGGATGGTATCTTCTCTCATGCCTTCCTTTTTCAGGGAAAATGCCCTTCCCCGCAGCCCGGATAAGGAGGCGATGACCGAGACGATGAAGACGGTAATGAAGGAGATGATGACTGAGACGATGAAAGAGGCGGTGATTCTCGTGGGACACGGCACCGACCATCCCGCCGATGCTCTCTATTCGCTCTTGCATCAGATCATCATAGAGGAGCATGGCAGCGTCTTCCTGGGCACAATCGACGGCTACCATGGAATTGACAGCCTGCTTGCAGACCTGCGCAGCACGGGTGCAAGGGTGGTGCGGCTCTTGCCTTTCTTGCTTGTAGCGGGAGGGCATGCAGAAAATGATATCTTCGGCCCTGGTTCTGAATCAATTAAGAGCATTCTGGAAAAGGAGGGATACGAAGTTGCGGCGGATCGGCGCGGTCTGGGGGACAGAGAGGAGATAATCTCACTATTCCTGGAGCATACCAGAAATGCCCTGGAAAAAACAAGATGCGTCCCTTGTAGCAGAATGCAGGAATCCTCGCATCAGAAATTCCGACCAACAGGTATATAGACTAGTTCAGGCATTTAGCGAAGGTTGCAATGGCATCGATGCAAGGAACATTTTGTGAGATGTTTTTGTGGCATAAGTCGATTCATTGAATCGATAAAACGGTAAGTGAATTAAAATGGAAAGATACGGAAGCGGCAGCAGAGGCGGCTACAACAGCGGCCCCAGAGAGATGCACGATGCCACCTGCGCAGAGTGCGGAAAGACATGTCAAGTTCCCTTCAAGCCCGATGGATCCAGGCCCGTATATTGCAGCGAATGCTACCAGAAGCATAAGCCAGCAAGATCCGGCTCCAGGCCACCGAGAAGATACT
>DAONES010000224.1:0-2710 GCA_035403205.1 Methanothrix sp.
AATCACACCACTCCGGCCATCGCCAGCATATTGAGCGGCCTATTGCCTCAGCACCACGGGATCTTCGATAAGGCGGGTGCGAAGGAGTCCCCCATTCTAAGCCTGCCGGAGATTGCATCCCTGTCCGGAAAAAGCTGCGCGGTGATAATGGAGCAAAATGGAGCTGAGGTTTACGAGGGCCTGATCGACATGGCTTATGGCATATCGGACCGCATCCCTCCGCAGGACTTTGACCGGGAAGCTTGCCGCATGACCTGCCTGGCACTTTTAAAGAGGCCCAGGCTTCTTGTCTCTTACTTCATAGGAATAGATAAAAGCGTCCATCTGGGCCAGGGCCCGGAGGGAATAAAGGATGCAGCCTTATTTATTGATCTCTGCTTAGGCGAGATCGTGAGGAAGGCTGATGAAGAGACCCTATTCATCATCTGCGGGGATCATCCAATACATGCCGGGCCGCTAAAAAGGATGAGAGGACCTTACTGCGTGGCCGCGATCCTGGCATATGGCAGAGCGAATAAAAGAGGATCGGACGGGCTTTCGATAAGTTTAAATGCCGAACGCAGATAATGATGATCCGATGGAAGAAGATCTTTTTGAGGTTTTCCAATTAATCGTCGAAGATGAGCGCAAGCGCAGATATCTTAAGGAGGTCGGCGACTGGCTTGTAGAGGAATACTTCGAACTTCGTCAGGCATCATGAAACATTTATAAATTTTCTGATTTTCTTTTAATAAAATTACGGTATAGGTTGTGCGGCAGGTTCGCGCGCATAAATTCCCATTTTTTGCGAATACAAACAACTCTCTCAGGATTTTCTCGGCCAATTACGTATCCGCAGGACGTTGTGAAATGGTTTCACAGTATTACTGTCCTCCGCGCATTGGAGCAGGTGTTACTGATGTCTATTATTATGATAGTATTCGCCTGAAAATTCTTTTCACAATGTATTATAATGAATTTACCCTGTCATAGGCATTTTCTGTGAACTACTATTCTGAGTACTAATAGGCCACTATTTCAAAAATCAGCCTTTAATATGAGTTTTAAGCTATTTACTACATCTACCAACTACCAGAAAGGTTTATATATCTCAAAACATAGGTAAGTAGTGTGCCAAAATGGTAAAACAACCTGTCTGAATACATCGGATAGGATGGCTAAAAAGGGGTTATTCGTCTGAGGGGATGGATGAACCTTGGCATTATATCAATGCAGTAAAGGAAGCGTATAAGGTAGATAAATCTGACGTATCAGCTCAATTAGTCTCGCAAAAACTTGGAATAGCTGCTATGCCAAAAGTTTATTTGCCTTTGTGAAAGCATAGCGTCACTGTAAGGGATGGCACGAGGAGTAGCAATGAAGGGGGAGATCGAAATCGAGAAGGGCGTTTTCGATATCCTGCAAAATATGCTTCACACGGATGCACTTTTCTGCATATGGCACAAGGGGTAGCGAAAGAGAATTCGTATCGGATAGGACAATGCGCCTGCATACATATTGTTCACTGTCGGAAAGGGACGACAAAATAGCTCAGTTGTGTCGCAGACGATGTAATCCTTAGCCGAAAGAATCCTTCTTGCTGAAAAGGGCGGCAAGAAGGGTTAGAAAGGGACGGCGAAGGCCACCACCCGATACGAATAGTCGGTGGCCGGATGTGAACAAGGGGACAATTGTATATTGCTGTATTTCACAACCGGCCTGAAAATGGGATGGCACGAGATAAAAAAGAGGGCAGTATTATGAGAGGTCAAATCAAGCTATTTACGCTGCAGATGAATCCAAATAGGGCCAGGCAATACAGAAATGCTGCTGCAACAGAAGATGCCTGCTTTGGCACTTGCAGAAATGAGGTTTCCTCTTTGCAGCATATAATCCTTCCATCTTTGAAGATGGCATCCGGAAGATAAAACAGAGGGATTTAAATGAGGATCCGGATAGAGATAGAAGACAAGGGCCTTAAGTCCTCCCATGAGTTTGAGTCGCAAAACATGGATGGAGAGGCACTTAGAGACAGGATCATTGGCTTTCTGTCAGCTTCCGGTGTCTTTGAGAATAAAAAAGAGAGCATTGCTTCAGCAATGTCTTCTCGTGATTATAGCAAGGGAACCCTCATGGACCGACTGGAGAGCTTCATTCGACATGAGTTTGCCAATACCTGGTTCACAACCCAGGAATTAAGAGAGCAATATGAGACCATAGCCGATGATATAAAGCTCTCCACCGTCTCAACCTATCTATCCCGCATGAATCATGATGGCCTGCTGAACAAGAGAGGAAACAGAAATAATCGGCAGTACAGATTGATAGAAGCGGTCGATGAGGAGATGACACCACAACATAATTATCAACGCCAAACTAGCTATGAAAGAAAGAAGATGGAAAGCAGATGAGAAACAGCCAGGCCGGAAGAGAATCTTATGGATCTTTCCCACCACCTATACATTCTTTAAAGAGATTTCCGGTCCGGCTCTTTCTGCTCAGAAACAGAGATCTGCTTTGTTTCCAGTTTCGGCATCTCGTTTCTATTCCCGTTTCATTTTCCAGTTTATATTCCGGTTTCATATTCCTGTTTCAAACCAAATTATGCAGTAGCGTTCAGGCGAGCCTGAGTTAGATTGACGGCATACAGGGCGATTGAATTGTTCTCGTCTATCTTCAAAACATCTCTGAAGACCCTGAGAGCATCCTGGTAATTGTCCTGGGCGACCAA
>DAONES010000225.1:0-2699 GCA_035403205.1 Methanothrix sp.
TCGCCTTTGGTCTCAGTCTTCTGGTGAGGCGGCTTGACGGCGCGCGTCCTGATGCCCTCTTTGGCAAAATCCTCCATATCCATGGGGCATTGGGCTACTACCACTACTGGAATATCGATCTGCGCCAGGACCTCTTTGGCTTTGTAGATGACATGGGAGCGCACATTGCCCAGATGCAGAACGGCAATCTTGTGTCGCGCTACTTGTTCCAGCTCCTTCTCATTCAGCCCGAAGGTTGGGCCGTAGCCTCGCGAAGCCTGGGGAAAGCTCTCTGGAACGCCAGTGCCGGCCTCCAAGACCAGCACGCTGGTCTGAATTCCCTCCCTCCTGAGCCCATAGGTCATCTCACACACCGGTTTGGTGATGTGCCGCCTTCCTGGAGACATGGCTATGGCGATCACATCCGGCTTTGTAGCCTCGGAGAGCGTGCCCCTCTGGGCCAGCCCGCCACCTTTGGCCAGGCCCATGCTCTCCCGGCAATCCACTACCTGAGTTGCCCTGCCGATCATGCTGATTACTTCGGCGGGATGGAATATAGACCTGACGAATAGAATGGATGGAATAGAATGGACCCTCAGGAGCTTTTTTTTATCTGAAGAGATGATGAGCCGTCATGCTGATCTTCATTGGGCTAGGGCTATATGACGAGAAGGACATCTCTGTCAAGGGCCTTGATGCGGTTCGCGCCGCAGATCTGGTTTATGCTGAGTTCTACACATCCCGGCTGATGGGAGCGGCCCATGAGACGCTGGAGGCATTTTATGGCCGCAAGATTCACCTTCTCTCCCGCAAGCAGGTGGAGGTGGACCCTGCCTGGATGGAGGATGCCAGGGATAAGGACGTGGCCTTCCTGGTTGGTGGGGATGCTATGGTCTCCACAACTCATCTGGACCTGCGACTGAGGGCGGCCAGGATGGGAATCAAGACGCGCGTGATTCATTCCTCATCCATTGTCACCGCATTGTCCGGGCTATGCGGCCTGCAGAACTACCGATTCGGCAGATCGACAACAATTCCATTCCCTTATATATCGAGGGGCAAGCGCATAATTGCCCAGACGCCCTATCAGGTGCTCACTGAGAACCTGGACCGCAATTTGCATACCATGCTATTCCTTGACATTCAGAGCGACTGCACTGAGCGGTATATGACCGTAAATGAAGGCGTGTCGCTTCTCAGGGAGATGGAGGCGCTCTCCGAAGAAAAGCGGCTCGATGGAATGGTTGCAGTGGGAATAGCCCGGGCGGGATCGGATAGCGCCACTGTAAAAGCGGATCTGTTGCCCCGGCTGGAGAGATACGACTTCGGCGGTCCCTTGCATATTCTGATCATTCCCGCCAGGCTGCATTTCATGGAGGCGCAGGCTTTGGCGGTGCTGGCGGATGCGCCTACTGATGCCATAAAAAGCGTCGACTGAAAAGCTATTAATATGATATTCCTCCTGCCATACCCAGGGAATATGCGAATTGATAGAAGAGAGAACTGAGGTTTACAAGAGGAGTCTATGCCCAAGATGACAGTGGAGATACCCCAGCACATCATTGACGATGTCCAGGCGCATGTGGGTGACGGAAAGAAGTTCGTGAACTTCTCGGACGCGGTGAGAACCGCTATACGAAAGATGCTGGATCAGCTGGATGAGATCGACAGGCGAAGGGGGCGCGCGCAGGAATGAAGCTCGGACTGGTTACGGAGTTTGATGCCGCTCACAGCCTGCCCGGCTACCAGGGAAAATGCGCCAATCTGCACGGCCATACCTACCAGGTTGAGGTTGTGGTGGAGGGGGATGTGGGCAAAGACGGCTTCGTCCTGGATTTTTATGCCCTGAAAAAGATCGTCGCTGGGGCTCTTGCGGATCTGGACCACAGCTACCTGAATAACATTCTGCCCAATCCCACTGCAGAGACAATCGCCCAGTGGATCTCGGACCGGCTGAAAAGAGATATGGCGGATACCGCCGTCCGGCTGATATCCCTGAAACTCTGGGAAGGGAAGAACAAATGGGTGATGATCGACTGACGATTGCCATCGATTGCCATTTGGCGATAATCAATTGATCATTGAGTGGCAGTCGTATCCCAGGATTTGACCGCTTCGGGATTCTCCTTCAGCTCTTTCATCCTGGCAGCCGCCTGTTCCTCGTAGTACTTTTTATATTTGTCTTCTTTTTCGCGACTGCTCCACGATGCCAGCTTCTTGTCCAGGGCTTCGAACATGAACTTTTCCGCGGCTTTAACCGTTTCCAGGTCTCCTCTCAGCACCAGTATCTCTCTGTCCATTACCTCCCCTGTCATCTCCATCTTTCCAGGACGGCGGATAAGGTCCAGCTCGAAGTTCTCCACTATCTCGCGGATCACTGATACCGGCATGCTCAGCGGGATCGCCAGGTCGAATAGCCCTTTCAAATCTTCAGCATTCTCCTTCTGGGGCGCGTCTTTATTTTCCATGATAAAGTCCCTTCATGCACTGATTTAAGGCTATCGAAGGGCGTCGCTCTGCGTTGAGGCGCAGCCGCGGGATTGTGTCTGATGGTAATCCTTTCCCCTAAAAAAAGTGTTTTAAACCCTCCTTTCCCCCCCCCTCAAATTTGATCTGAGGGCTTTGGAAGGGAAACAGTTATTAATGGGATCATCAATGCAGAGTGCGGACCGGGCCCGTAGCTTAGCCAGGTTGAGCGCACGGCTGATAACCGTGAGGTC
>DAONES010000226.1:0-2696 GCA_035403205.1 Methanothrix sp.
TGCCCGTATCTTACCAGACCGGCACATACGACCAGAAGTGGGTTGAGAAGCTGTGCGTTCAGAACTACAGGATCGGCGCTGTTCTGACCGAAATGTACACCCATGCTGAGCACCTGCAGAAGACCACCGAGGTCAAGACCAGGCTGCACTGCAAGGGGATAGAGAGATCTGATTTGGGGACGTTGAACGCATGCTGCACGGGTGTTCTCGAAGCAAACCTGAACAGCAATGTGATCGGCGTTGCTCACATCGGCTGGATCTCTCGCGATCCCAATGCTGACGATCAGCTCAAGGGCCGTCATGCTGAGTATGGTCGCAGCGTAGAAGACCTGACTGGCGTCTTCTCCATTGAGAAGTTCATCCAGCTCTGGGGCAACTCCACCTGCGGCGCAATCAGCGTTGATTGGCTACCATGCGTGTAATTGCTGCTAACTAACCCATCTCCCTTTTTTTCGCGCTGCATCATGATGAATGGGAGAATGTTCTCATCCATTAAGGTGAGATCCAATTGCAAATCAGTTCTTAATCAGGGGTACATATTCGACCCCAGGTCTGCTTCTTCCCGCTTCCATGCGGTACAGGTCCATCAGCTCATAGACCTCTTCCGGAACCGCCGTCTCTACACAGTCATCCAGAAATGATCTGGCCTGCTCAGCCATAAAGGGGTGATCATGGGTGTACTTCCCGGAAACGAACTCCTCGATGATGACCTGTTGCTTCTCGCCGCCGCATTTTCCGTCCAGGATCTTCTTCAGGAGAGCTTCCATCTGTCTCATGGCCTTCTTTGCCTCCTCTGCAAAAATGAGGGTCTTGTCGTCGATCTCGTCGATCTTCTTCTTGCTCACGACTGCGAGGAGCGATGTCGCCGGATAGCTGCCCTGCATGTCGCCCAGCTGCGGGTCCACCGGCCCCAGGGCAGCGTGCGGGTCCATGATTATGCTGTCGGCGGCAAAAGCGATGAGCGTTCCGCCGCTCATGGCGTAATGAGGAACAATTACCGTCTTCTTAGAAGGATGGGCCTTGAGGGCCATGGCAATCTGTGTGGCCGCCAGAGCGAGGCCTCCGGGAGTATGAAGAATTATATCGATGGGCACGTCTTTCTGAGCGGCGCGGATGGCCCTCAGGACTCGCTCGCTGTCATCAATATCGATGTAGCGGGCCAATGGGATACCCAGAAAGCTGATGGTCTCCTGGCGGTGGATGAGCGTTATGACCTGGGTGCCTCGCGCTTTGCCCAGCTTTCCGAGAACGCTCTTTCTTGCCATCTGCAAGTAGTACCTCTGCATCATGGGAACCAGGAAGAGCAATATGAACAGGAGAAACCAGATGTTGTTCATCAATGCGCCTGTCGCATCTCCTCCCACTTGGGCTTGAATCAGATCCATCATTTTACATTATGTTCGATTCGTATATTTATCTTGTGGGATTATGAGTGATGAGTTATGGGCCATAGGCGATGGGTTATGGATTAGGAGTCATGGATTATGGGATCGATTGAGCTATTGCTTTCGGCAATCTATATTAATGATCGGGGGTTAATGATACAGGTTCAAATGAACGAGTGAGGAGGTTACAGCCTTGATGATTAGAAGTTCCGGCTTGAAAGCGATTCTTCTTTTAGCATTCTTAGCATCCGCATTTCCTGTTATGGCATCTGCAGTTTCCGCTCAGGAAGTTTTATCCAGCGGAAACGATACAATTGCCCAAAATGGCGCACCCAATGATATGGCCATCGCGCAGGGATTATGGAAAGCCACTTTAGGAGAAGAGGAGATTATCATAGCGGTAAACCAATCCGACCAATCTCTCTTCGGCCTGGCAAAATTCGAAGGAGACGATCCCTGGAATGCAGCTGTGGCGGGGTCCGTTTCCGGTGGTGAGGTATCTCTGTCTTTGGCAGCTCTGAAGAGCGATGCCCTGGCATCCATCAGTATCAATGCCGCATTGCAGGGCGAAACCATGAAAGGCTCTTTCGTTCTATCGGACAGCAATGGAAAGGCAAGCAACGGCCAATTCACCGCGGAGATGATCAACCCCAGTACATCCGGATACACTCCTGCCGTTGTAGCGGCTGCCCAGAAAGAGGCAGATGAGACCGAGCAGGTGACTCAGACTAATACCGAGAAGACTGAGCAAGCGCCCGCGAACAAAGAGAGCACGAAGGCCGTTCCGGCGAAGAGCGAAGGCCGATTCAAGGATGTCACAAAGCTGGCCAAGGGCATCAACCCGGACATATTGCCCAGGATGGCTCAATTATAGGTATTACTATGAAAACCGGGTTTTGTCTACCACTTTTTTTGATCATACTGTTATTAGGCCCGGCATTCTTGCCAACCACCAAAGGACAGGGCTTAATGATGGATGAACTATCCGTATCTTCTCTAACCAGGGATTGCCGCAAGTGGCGGATCAACTTCAGCTGGTCGGATATGGACGAATGCGGAATCAGCGTCTCGCATGGAGATAGCGCTTCCGGAAAGATCGCCATCGCGACAAACACATTGACTCTGAAGTCCTCATCAGACAAATCCAATGTCCTGAAGATCTCAGTGATAACGTACTCCCGGAAGGATGCGTCTCTGATCAACCGGTCCAGCTTGATGGACCTTGCCAATGGCACCTTAGTGACTTCCTCCCATGACCCTGAAGGAGCAGGGCTTCCTACGTCATCGATCTAACTTGCTTTGATAGGTTTC
>DAONES010000227.1:0-2688 GCA_035403205.1 Methanothrix sp.
CGCCGCACTGCGGACAGACCCATGTTTTCGGCAGATCTGCAAAAGGCGTTCCGGGTAAGATTCCCGAATCCGGATCTCCTTTTTCAGGGTCGTAGATGTATCCGCAAATGGTGCACTGATACTTTTGAGCCATGGAGTGCTTATAGGCCTGCAAAGTATTTAGCCCAATCGCAACGAAAGACTAAATAATAATGAAAAATAACTCAAACCCACCTTAACCGCAGATATTGAACTATCGGGGTGTGATAATGGCCAACGCCGCATCCAAACGAGAAGGCAGGTTCAAATGCAGGATATGTCGCATGGTCTTTGAATCGAAGGAAGAACTGAAATTGCATATGATGGAGGATCATAGCGAGAAATAAATCGATTTTCAATCGGATTGTAGAGATTGATAATCCTTGCAGCATGCTTTGGCTTATTCTCCTGTTTTTCCTAACCGGCATGCTGCTCATCTTTCCTGCGGTTTTTGCCCTGCTGATGAACTGGATGCAACGGTTCAGGGAACGCGCCTGCATGCATACGCCAAGGCGCTCTTGCCTACGCGAAAAGCCATTGCTATCTTTTCAGGAACTTATTTGAAACAGATCGCCTCTGCAAGGAACTGATTCGAATCTACAAGGAACTTGTCAACCTCTGCAAGCTGCTCCGGATCTCTTTCTGCTGCCTTGAGCATTCTGCCAGAACTCGGGCCAGATCGCTCATGCGCATGGGTTTGCTGATGTACTCGTCCATGCCCGCTTCTATACACCTTTTCTTATCGCCATCCAGGGCATGTGCTGTGACGGCAATTATGTGAGGCAGCCCATTTTTCCAGCGCTCTCGGATGGCTTTTGAGGCTTCAAATCCATCCATCTCCGGCATCTGGACGTCCATCAGAATGATATCGTACTTCTTTCTCTCCATAGCCTGCAAAACCTCTTTGCCATTGGCTGCCACATCTGCTTCCAGCCCCAGCTTTCTGAGCATAAGAAGAGCGACCCTCTGATTGACAAGATTGTCTTCTGCCAGCAATAGCCTCAAATGATTTGGAATGTCATAATTCAAATCGACCCCGGAGGGCTTTGCTCTCATCTGAGAATATTGCTCTGGTGTCACGGCATCCGCCTGAATTGTGAAACAAAATGTGCTTCCCTTGCCGATTTCGCTCTCCGCCCAAATGGTCCCGCCCATGAGCCCCACCAGCCTCTTGCTGATGGCCAGACCCAATCCAGTTCCGCCGTACTTGCGGGTGGTAGACATATCAACCTGGCTGAATGACTGAAAGAGTGTGTGCATGCGATCACTGGGAATGCCAATCCCAGTGTCTTTGACCGAGAAAAACAGCTTTATCCTGCCACGGCTCAACCTCTCGCTGGAGACATGCACAGATATCTCGCCGCTATCAGTAAATTTAATGGCATTGCCAAGGAGGTTTATCAGGACCTGGGAGATGCTGATGGCATCCCCTGACAGCCTCGTAGGAACAGCAGAATCAATATTATAATAAAATCTAATATATTTTTCAGCGGCGACTGGCGTGAGCAGGTCCATTGCCTCCGAAATGCATCCCGCCAGATCGAATGGCAGCTTCTCAATCTCTCTCTTGCCCTCTTCAATCTTTGTGAAGTCCAGGATATTGTTGATGATGGACATAAGGACCTCACCACTGCTCCGCACCGTTTCAAGATAGTCTCTCTGATCCGGCCCTAATGGAGTATCGAGAAGTATTCCAGTCATGCCGATGATTGCATTGAGGGGAGTTCTGATCTCATGGCTCATGTTTGCCAGAAACTCCGATTTAGCGCGAGCTGCGCCTTCAGCCTGATCTTTCGCCACAGAGAGGGCTTTTTGCACCTTTTTGCTCTCGGTGATATTTCGAACGGATTCAATGGCGCCCGTGATATTGCCTTCTGAGTCATAAAGTGCGGTTGCACTGACCTGCAAATATGCCTCAGAGATTCTCATATTGGGCATGAAAGCTTCCATGAACAGGCTTCCGTCCTCCTGCCTTACTAGATTTTTATAAAGACTATCGATGTTCCACTCCTTTTTGCCCCACTGGTCATATCTATCTGTTGAAGCTTTATTCGATTCGAGCACGAGATCGGCAAGCATAGGCTGGCGTTGGCCATAAAAAGGAAGTGCGTACTCATAGTTGCCTTTTCTCAGCATCTCTCCGGCGGCAATGCCGGTCATAACCTCGATTGCCCTATTCCAGGCTATGACCTTTCCGGTCTTGTCAATGACAAAAGTTGCATCTGGAAGGAAATTGATGATATCCGCCAGGCGTCGTTCCGAATCTCTTTGTGCTTCTTCGGCTTCAATTCGTTGTGTTGTATCCCTTATTGATTCAATGGCTCCGATCAACTCCCCATTACCATCGCGAAGAGGAGATGCAATTGCCCAGACGTATGCTCTCCGCCCATTTAGCATAAAAGGTGCGGCGGATTCGGCGAATAGTGTGTCGCCTTTACGCTCAAGATAGCGGTATCTTGATTTTGTGTCAGGAGAATCTTCATAAATCAGGTCAATGAGAATAGGCCGATGCTCTCTGTAGAATGAAGCTCCGTAGGCATAAGCGCCTTTGCCGATGATTTCCTGTTTCTTGACGCCGGTCATCTCCTCCAGTGCCCGGTTCCAGGCGATCACCTTCCGGTTTTTATCGATAACAAAAGTGGCATCAGGCAAAAAGTCGATAATATCCAT
>DAONES010000228.1:0-2673 GCA_035403205.1 Methanothrix sp.
GGCATAACGCCCCTGCGCAGCATGATCAAGTACTGCACAGACCGCGGCCTTGCGACCGACATCGTCCTGTTCTACTCCAACCGGGCGGAGGATGACATCCCATTCGGTGATGAATTCGAGGCCCTAAAGGCGAAAAACCAGAAGCTTACTATCATTAATACCCTGACCCGCCCCGGCCCCGCCTGGAAGGGCCGCACGGGAAGAATCGACGCCAAAATGATCAGGGAATTGCTGGCCGACTATCAGGAGCGAGTCTTCTACACCAGCGGCCCGAAAAAGATGGTAGAAGCGATGCAGCTTGCCCTCCAGGAGCTGAACATCCCGGCGAGCCGGATTCGAAAGGAGTATTTCCCGGGATACGATTGATACGAAGATGGAAAAGCAGCGGCTCATGCCCTGCAGCGCTTTTTTTTGATCTAGGCAGTACGGCAAAAGAGGGGTGAGGGACAAGCAGGAACCGCCCAGGAGATGCTCAGAAAGATGGGCAGGAGGATAGGCCGGAACCATGGCTGTATCAGCCGGATGCAAGAGGAGACTGCCATCGCGAATAGGCTGAGGGATCTCTAATCTCTAAATAGCGGTCCCGGCTTGGGAATTGTCACCAAGGATGTTGAATGATATCCCTGGACACAATTCGATTCAGCGTTCAGAGGCAAAAATAAATTCAGTCCTGGCTCATCCAAGACCTGGCCATTTAGCTGAACCTTACCTTACGCCTGCCCTGCTGTCAGACCATTTATTTAATCCCCAGGGCAAAAGGATAACCAGTGCTCCAAAGATAACAACTGCATACACTTGGCTCATAATATCCATTCGTTATCACCTCCGTTTCGATTATTATCTTCCGGCTCCAGTGTAGGTCAAATGGATAATAAAAATGGCGGACAAAATGTGGATGATTGCTCATAAATGCTTAATAAATGTAAAGTGAATTAACCATCTATTACCAATATGGTTTAATTGCTTTAAGCAAGATAACATAAATTGCAAATTGGAAGAATAGGAGAAATAGGCAAAATTCCATGGGAAAAAAGAGCTGAGAGTATTCTCCTGCGCCTTGCGGATTTTTCTAATCAAATCCAAATTTATTATAATTGATCGCGGTACTTGTGATTCATTCCTCGCTGGACGAAGCATCGATTGCCTGCCAGTGCTTCCCACGAGCTGGAGCATTCCTTAATGCCTCTTCGATATTCTCGCTTGATAGTCCATCCAGCCAGTCGGTAAGCCTCTTGCCAGGATTGCGCATGGACCAGTATGATTGCAGCCTGATATGCTGGTCGCACAGATGATTGAGGCTGTAGCCGCGCTGGCATAAAGAGCCACGGCACGGTCCGTGACCTTTGAGGTCGCACTCTGGTGTTTTCATTTCATCCACCTATTGTTGCAGATTGAAGGACTCTGCCAGTACGCCCTTATTCACCTTACCGCTCACAAATGTGCGCCTGGACAGGATCTCATTCATGACCACCCTTGCCGGGGCAAAGACGTTGTGGTCTACCTTGAAGAAATCAAATCCTGCTGCCTTAAATGTCTTGTAAAAGGGCGTTCCCCAATCGCGAGATGCCGAAGATGGCATACCTTTGAGATAATTTTGCAGCTCCTCTAAATTCTCGTACTCCAGTGTGTAGTAAGTCTCCCCACCGTAGATTATGGCATCATTGGAAGAGCCCATGCACATGGTGCCGTCACCGGTGATGGGCGAGATGGGTGCTCGCCCCCAGCCGCTCTTGATGGTGCTGATGTCAAAGCCCATGGTAAAGAGCTTATGCAGACCCGTCTCGACCACCCTCGCTGAAACCTGCACCAGTCCGGCCACGCTATCCGTAGGCGCGACGGCGATCCGTAGGTCAGCCGGATCGATTCCACACTTTTCTGCGATTGAGGCTGAGACGGCCTCATTGGGCAATTTGTTTGCTTCCAGGACGATGACTGCCACATCTGAGGACTCCTCAAAGCAGATCTTATCGTATAGCTCGCGGGTCTTTCTGGCCAGAACCCGAGCCGGACCGCTGCCCATAGCGAAGTACTTGTCAACCTTAATCTGCCACATGGCGCACTGGGAAGCCATGCAGGAGACGGCGGGATGGTCGGTAGCCACCTGGAGGCCCGGCAGCAGAATGCCGTTGACATCGAATGGCGCAAGCTGAATCTCTGCCAGATCAGCCATGCAGAGGCGAGATAGGTAAATTCCGGCACCATAGCCGCCATGAGCCTGTACGCCTGCATCGGCCACTACTGTGCCATTGTCAAGTTCATGGACTTTAACCTGCAACTCGTCTGCATAATCGAGCATCTCCTCGAAGACCTCGAATCCCATTTCGTTGATACCCATCAAGCCTGATCACCTTTTCGCATTAGGAATGATATCGCAATTAACTTATAGGATCGGCAAGGACGAATTTCGCTCACTTTGGATTACTGGTCAGCTAGAGTTTCAACCGGTAAGTCGAAACATCGTGAAGCT
This sequence comes from Methanothrix sp., assembly GCA_035403205.1. GTDB lineage: Archaea > Halobacteriota > Methanosarcinia > Methanotrichales > Methanotrichaceae > Methanothrix. The sequence goes on from DAONES010000228.1 coordinate 2,468, forward strand.
CCCATCCGTTTAGATGGGAATCAAGCTGAGTCCTTTGCCATGATCACTTTCACGCCGCACTCAACGGATATAAATATTAGGTTTGCTCTGCATTTTGTCCGCAATTTCGGGCGCACAGCAGCCCGGCTAGCCATAGCAGCATTGCTAAGTTGGATTGAAATATAGTAACAAAAGAGCCCAAGCTCCAGTTAAAGCAATAAAAGAAA
>DAONES010000229.1:0-2661 GCA_035403205.1 Methanothrix sp.
AGAAAGCTTCCCAGAATCCTGTGCAAGCCCTGCTACTCTGTGTATCATGAGGGATAAAGCATGTCTTTAACAAAAAGGTCCCTGGCCGAACTGGTGGGAACATTCCTGCTAGTCTACTTTGGAGCAGGATCTGCTGCCATAACGCTCATGATATCGCAGGGTGCAAATCCACCCAATCCCTTTAACATCGGCATTGGCGCTTTGGGCGGCCTGGGAGATTGGTTTGCCATCGGCATGGCCTTTGCAATAGCCATAACCGCATCCATCTATGCCCTTGGCAGGATCTCGGGTGCTCATCTCAACCCGGCTGTGACGATAGCCCTCTGGGCCACAAAACGATTCCCGACAGGAGATGTAGGCCCCTACATCGCCTCTCAGCTGATAGGAGCTGCACTGGCCAGTTTTCTCTTTGCAGCCAGCGTTGGCATGGACGCAGTAAAGATCGGCGGCCTGGGGGCGACAGCGCCTTTTCCGGGGGTCAGCTTTGGCCAGGCGATTCTGGCAGAGGCGATAGGAACATTCCTGCTCATGCTGACCATCATGGGCGTGGCTGTAGACGAGAGAGCTCCGCCGGGATTTGCTGGGCTGATAATCGGTCTTACTGTAGGCGGGATTATCACTACTACCGGCAACATAGCGGGCGCATCTTTGAATCCTGCGAGGACCTTCGGGCCGTATTTAGGGGACTACATCTTGGGCGGAAACAGCCTTTGGCATTTCTTCCCTATTTACATCGTGGGGCCGATAGCAGGTGCATTGGTTGCGGCCTTTGCATATGATTACCTGTCCAAAGACTAAGGCGATATCGATGCTACAGATAGGTCGATAGGTCTTTGGCGATAATCCATACAATGCACTCGCCAGAGAGGCCAAAGCCAATGCTCTCTATAGGATTGGGAGACCTGATGAAGCGGAGGCTGCTATTGCCAGGATCAGAGCGCTAAGGGAATTAGCAGAGAGGATGAGCACTGAGACGCCGCTAACCATAGAGGTCCCTGCGGGAATGCCCCCTTCTAGTAGCTCTCCTTGCTCTTATGTAATATTCCATAGAATTGAATCGGTTGATATGGGCATATTCCGGACTTCTTTCGGCACGATATATATGATAAAGCGAAAGAATTTTATGAGGAGGTGCATTCCAGCATTGGAAGTGGAAGAAAACGCCCCTGAGTGCTAGCATCTATGAATGCCACTAACTCATCATTTTCAGAATTTAATTGACAAATTTAAGATAGTTCCGTCATTTAAGCTACTCAGCGAAAGATCTTGTGCAATGAAGAAACAGCTGCAAGAGAACTCATCACGCAACCGCTGGAGCATCCTTCAAGGATATCGGTGATTAGGGGCCGGGACCGGGATTCGAACCCAGCTCGAGGGATCCACAGTCCCTCAGGATAACCACTACCCTATCCCGGCACGCCACCAATCCAGTCTACTCTAAGGAGATAAAACTTTCCCCGCAATAGGCCCGCTCGGCCACCTCCACCACCAGAGAGACTAGATCCTCCAGATGGTTGATGTAGTAGACCCGGCCCAGACTCGCCAGAGCTTCTTCCACATGCTTGTCCATGTAAGCCTGGTCGATGCAGAAGAGAACGAAATTGCCCGCCTCCGATGCTTTTTTGATGTCCTCCCATTCCTGGTAAAGATTCTGAATATGGGTGTCCGTGATGCAGATTATCAGGCAGCCCGGACGCTCTTCTGCCAGCTCCCTTATCGCTTTTCCCGGTATATGAGTGCGGGTTGAGAAGAACTCCACCAGCACATCCTCAACTTCATCCAGATTCCTCGTCCAGGGAGCAGTGAGGTATTTTTCGCTGAAATTGATGGCCGCGACCTCCGCGCCTTTGCTGTGGGCAAACCAGCAGGCCTTGAAGGCAGCCAGAGTGGCCTTGTGGGTCTTGGTCCCCATCTTCGGCCCTTCCATGGAGCGGCTGCTGTCCAGAACGACCAGCAGATCGGGAACGGCTGTGCCGGCAGGTGCCATGGCGCCAATTTCGGTGCCGCGCTTATAGGTGGTCACTCCCGGAATGAGCCTTGGTGAGAGGCTCAGGGAGTAGGCGTGATCCAGCTCGCTAACAGGATCGGTCAGCCTCCACTTGACCGGAGCGGAAGGATAGCTCTCCCGGCGCGAGCGTGGCCGCTCCTGAATCTTTATGCTGTAGCTCTGGTCGCGATACCAGCGCTTGAGGCCATCCAGGTCGCTCTTCAGGCCCAGGACGGCCAGAACCTCCTCGAACTGGCTGACGTCCAGGCCAGAGGCATAGCTCAGTGGCGCATCTTTCGCGCTGCCGTTCAGGATCTCCAGGCACCTGATCTGACCGCGCCCCAGTATGCCGGGAAGAAACGGCTCAAGGATCTTTGCAGTCTGGCGGCACTGCCTCTGCCAGAGGCTGCGCTCTCGTATTCCAGGCGAGAAGATCCTTCCAAGCAGGTCCACCTCAGGCCGCGAGCAGGAGGGTAGATTCGCACCCCAGTAATCCCTCAGAAATCCAAGAACCACCCGGTCCAGAGGCGCGAGGTCATCCTCCCTGGCCAGCCTCTTCCAGCCCAGCAGCACCTTCTCTTCATCCGCTGGACTTCTCTCCAGGCGGAATGAGTCCACAACGATATCTGTGAACACATTGACCAGGCAGCGCGCCCGGTGGGGATCGGGATTTT
>DAONES010000230.1:0-2626 GCA_035403205.1 Methanothrix sp.
GCGGATCTCATGGCTCATGTTGGCCAGAAATTCGCTCTTGGCGGCATTGGCCTCTTCAGCCAGCTTCGCCAATTCATTAGCTCTCACAATCGACTGCGTGAGTTGCTGGTTAGCCCTTTGCAGCGCCTCCTCTGCCCACTTGCGCTCGGTTATATCCCGGATAATGCCCACAATAAATCGGTTGCCAAAATTGTCCGCATACAATGTCTTCTTGGTTATTATTGTGCGATCGATCCCCTGAGAATCAGTAATTGTCTCCTCGTTGACGTTCTCTTTTCCGGTTTCAAAGACCTTTTCATCCTTTTCCAGAAATACCTCTACCTGCTCAGAAGGAAAGAAATCATAGTCCAGCTTTCCAAGGAGTTCCTCACGACTGCGGCCCGATAATGCGCAAAATGCCTCATTGACCAGGACAAATTGATGCTGCCGATCTTTGACGAATAATGGGTCGCCGATGGAATTGATTATCTTTTCCAGGCGGTCCCTGGATTCCTGCAGCTCTTCCTTTGCCCTCTTTATCTCGGTGATATCACGAATGGATTCTATGGCACCCAGGCGATTTCCTTTGGCATCGAAAAGCGGCGCTCCCGTGGCCCATACATGCGCCCCTCGACCTCTAAACAATTCGGGCGCGAATATCTCTGCATAAAGTGTGTTGCCTTTTCGGTTCACATATTGATAGTTGGATGCTATTTCAGCATCATCTTTATCCAATAGATCCAGCAACTGGCGCCGCCGTTCCCCATAAAACGGAATGGCATACGCATGATCTCCCTGGCCGATCATATCTTTCTTGTTTACACCGGTCATCACCTCCATAGCCAGGTTCCAGGCGATCACCTTTCCATCTCGGTCAATGACAAAGGTCGCATCCGGAAGAAACTCAATGATCGCTGCCAGCTTGCTCTCGGATTCCTGTCTAGCATCGTCCTTTTGCCTTTGCAAAGTGATATCGGACAGAATACCTGTTAATCCCAACGTCCGACCCAGTTCATCTGCCTCAATTCGGCTGGAGGTTCTGACATATTTATATTGATTATATCTGTCCAGAACGCGGAATTCGTAAGGCTCAAGCGCGCCTTGCATTGTCTTCCTGAAACTGTCCTGGAGACCGGCAAGGTCCTCGGGATGGACAAATTTCGCAAAGAATGCCCCGATTACCTCTTCAGGAGTGTATCCCAGCAGCTGCTGCAGCACTGGACTTATGTAAATAACATGTCCTGTACTATCGAGAGTAAATATGACATCGTTTAAGTTTTCCACAAGGGTTTGATATTTTTCCTGCGACCTTTTCAGGGACTCTTCCACATATTTATGTTCGCTAATGTCGATCAGAAATCCCAGGTAAGACGAAACGGGACGGTTCGGATCGTCTCTTGGATCCGCCAATGCGTCTGCCTGCATGCAAACCCAGATCTTTTTTCCATCTTTGCGAAAGAGTTCCGCCTCAAAGTTGCTTGCGCAACCCTTCACATTCAGAAGGCGATGAAACTCCTGCGGGAAGGATGGATCTACGAAAAGCTGGCTGTCGATGTCCGCGATGCAATTTTTCAGATCTTCTGGAGAATCATATCCCAGGATGCTGGCAACGGCATGATTGGCAAACTCAAATCCACCTGCTGCTGATGCTTGATAGATTCCTATCGCCGCATTCTCATAGAGGTATTGGGAGATTTCTCGGGCTCGCATCCCATCGTATTCCATCCATATCTTCCTTACAGCCTTAGGAAGTGTCTTACTTATTCAATATAAATTAATCTGATGGATTTATTCCGAGATGTAAAATAGCAAAAAATATTTACGCCATCTCATCCATCAATCCTGCCATGAAATCTCTAATGCTTTTGACGCTGGTCCTGCTGCTTTGCAGCTCAGGATCATTCGGCCAGATGGATAATACTGCTTTTGATGAGTCGATGGCCGCAGCTTTGCGATCTCTGGTAATAGATTCTTCTGCAAACCTCAGATCCTACAGTTTTACCATGGATATGAAACAGAATATCGATCTGGTAAATCTCTCCACGAATGAGACCCAGAAGCTTTGCACGCACTCAATCGGATACGGCATGGCAAACATGACCGAGAAAGCACTCAAGTTGTCCCTGGCCACCCTCACTTATGCAAAGGGCGATCAGGAAAACACAAGCGCCATTGCGATAGATGAGTATCTCATCAACGACACCCTCTATCTCAAGGTTGATGGAAACTGGACGGTTATGAAGATGCCAGGCGTAGCCGAATCCTGGTCAACGCAGAACACAATGAATGAGCAGCTTGAGATGTTCAATCGGTCTCGTCTCATTCTCGTCGGCTCGGAGAATGTTGAAGGAGAAGACTGCTACAAGGTCCTGGCGGAGAATAAGATGAGCGAAATGGCTGATAAACTCTCTGCAGATATGACCTCACTTCTGCCCATGCAGAGCATGAACTACAGCGATCTATTCCGCAACATGACCCTGGACATTTGCTACTGGATCACCAAAGACTCTCACCTTCTCAAGAAGACGGATGTAAGGGAGGTCTTCACAGTTACACCGCAGTCGTTAGGCTTCAATGATAACGAATCTCGCGATGTTCAGATGCAGATAAACTCTGAAGTTGTCATGCTCTTTGAAGGCTTCAATGA
>DAONES010000231.1:0-2610 GCA_035403205.1 Methanothrix sp.
TCTTACGGTCAGTTATGCTTGCTGCTTGCAGCCTTCCGATGCCTTTTGCGATTCATCAGGCCCGATCAATTCAGGGGCCGGTGGATAATAACTGCCTGCATCTCCCGGAGGTTCCAGGCAAAAAAGGTTTCGTGGGATATTACTGGGAACATTGCTGGGGTCGCACTGTGATCCGATCCCAGGCAGGATTTGCTTTTTGTCCAGGAGCGCTCCTGCGCGCTGGGCCGGTTGCAGAAATTCGGTTGCGGCACTCTGCTGCAAAATTCGGCTGCGAAATCAGCGTTTAGTCCTCTTCATCGCGGTCGCGATTGTGTTTCTTCTTCATGAACCAAAGGAGGGCCAGCAAGCCGATCACGAATAGCTTTATTTTGATTATCTTCTTGATGAGTTTGAACATCTTCTATTTCACCAGGAATATATGGGTCTCAAAACTATAAAACTGTGACTATTGGGCCTTGAGCGAGACCGACTTCAAGGCTTGCTCAATTCACCGGCAAAACTGTAATTATTTTTATTAGGAGGTGTATTCGTGTCTCTTAACCCCAAACTATTTCTTGATGAAGCCGTGCAGAAAGGATTAGAGGAGTTCTTATGAATAGTGATCAAGAAGCTCTTTTCGCGAAGATAGAAAAGGCGATTTGCGGCAGCATAGAATGCTTCTCGGTCCGAAAAAATGCCATAAAGGTAACAACCCCCTATCTCGATTGGATGGGTGCTCCGGTTAGCCTGTATATAACAGAGGATGGACGCATAACCGATGGAGGGCAAACGATCAATCAGATCAGTTCTTTGAGGGCCATCGAAGACTTTGAGTACTGGCCGTTTAAGTTGGATTATTATGAACGCTATAATATCCAGCAAATACGGGGAAGCCTCGATCTGTGCTATCTGGATTCGCCAGATGATCCCATCGGATGGGCTGTATAATTGACCCGACCCCGATCGATTAAGCTGGATGGAATCACAATCCACAGCGATATGTCTCCCAATAATAATAACAGGCTGATACAGATTATCAGCCATGCCAACTCCAGCACCTCAGACAAACGGCAGCATGTCGCCTCAAAGCTGCTCGATCCTCTTCTCTGGCGGCGAGAAAACCCGTATGTAGAGATGTTCGCGGTGGTTTACGATCTATCAAAATATCCTAATGACTCCCGGAGCTTGCTCCAGCAGGAAGCGGATAAAATATTCGAGATGAAAGATGATCTGGCCAGGAAAAGAGTGGCGGAAGCGGTTGCACAAGGTTGACCATCCGCCGGGCTGCTCTCTTGCTGCCTCTTGTCTGATCTCTTTTCCTTTTGCTAAATGCTCTTCGCGAACCTCAGGCTCAGCTGTATCTGGCGGTTGACATCCCTGCTAGTGATCTCCATGTGCCCGGGATACATCGTCTTCACATCCAGCTTTGTCAGCCGCTCAATGGACTTGACCAGCTCCGGCGTATCGCCTCCGTACATATCAGTCCTGCCGATGTTTCCGTCCGGAAATACGGTGTCTCCGGAGAAGAGGACCTTTTCCTTTTCCTCGTAAAGGCAGAGGCTGCCCAGGGAGTGGCCGGGAGTCTCCATGACATGCAGCTTCCATTCGCCGATATCGAGGACCATGCCCTCCTTGAGCGTCTCATCTACCCTGTACTCCGGTGCCTGCTGGCCGAAGAGATAGGCAACGGACGCAAGGTCATCGCCTACTGCGCCCACCTCCTTCTCGCTCAGGAGGAGCCGCGCCCCTGTGGCCTTTAAAAGCTCAGGAGCCGCGCCGGAGTGGTCATGGTGGCAGTGAGTGAGGACGATCATCTCGATCTTGCTGGGGTCGATATATTTCTTGATATTCCTGAGGGTCGGGCCTGCCATCATGCCTGCATCCACCAGAATGGGTTTCTTGTCCAGGACCAGGTAGACATTGCCATCGAAGGCCGCACCGCTAACCTTATGCACTTCAACCATGAAAACAACTCCTAACTTCTACGATATATTAGTTGGTATTAATGACGCTGATGCAAGAGGCCAAGAGAGGACGTGTGCCCGGCGAGATCGAGGCCGTGGCCAGACGTGAGGGAATAGAACCGGAAAAGCTGGCCGGTCTGGTGGCAGCAGGTCGGGTTGTGATACCGCGAAACATCCTCCGGCAGGCTCTGGTGCCCACCGGTGTGGGCGAGATGCTCACCACCAAGGTCAATGTAAACGTGGGCACATCGCAGAACCTGGACAACCCCAAAGGCGAGGTGGAAAAAGCGCTTGCTGCCGTGGCTGCGGGCGCGGACGCGGTGATGGACCTGTCCACGGGCGGGGATCTCGACGCGGTGCGGAGGATGATTCTGGACGCGGTCAAAATTCCCGTGGGATCGGTTCCCATCTACAATGCCGCCGTTAAAAAGGATCTGACGAGCCAGGGTATGTTCAACGCCCTGGAAAAGCATGCCAAAGACGGGGTGGACTTTGTGACCGTCCATGTGGGCGTCAACAAGAACTCTCTGGAGAGGCTGCGCCTCGATCCGCGTGTGATGGGCGTGGTCAGCAGGGGTGGCTCACTGACCATGAAGTACATCAGCGAGACCGGCGAGGACAATCCCTACTACTCGGAGTACGATTATCTGCTGGAGATCGCCAAAGA
>DAONES010000232.1:0-2605 GCA_035403205.1 Methanothrix sp.
ATCGCCACATCCGACCGGTAGATCTCGCCGGAGAGAACATTGGCAAGAGAGCCACCAGTCAGGAGGAGATCGACCTCAATTTCGCCGCGTGCAGCAGCAATCAGTTCTTGATTGAGAGCAGTATCCATGAAGCCCATGAAGTGTTCCTATCTCTTCAAGCCTTATTTAGATTGCCCAATTGCCGGCGCGTCATCCAGCCTGAACAAATGGTGATAATATAAAATTAGCTTCGAGGTTGGATAAACTTATATCTATTGGGTTAAAATAAAGCAAGGTGTGCGGGAAGTGAAAGATATTTTCCTCAAGGTGGCCAAAGCCTATCCCAACGACTCAGCCCGGGGCATAGCTCGCCTGGACCCCAATGCACTGCTCACGCTGCGCCTCTCTCCCGGAGACATCATTGAGATTGAAGGAAAGAGGCTGACGGCAGCCAAGGTCTGGCGCGCCGACCGGCAGGACTGGTCCCAGGATTACATCAGGATAGACGGTTTCATCCGTCAGAACGCGGGCGTTGGCATTGGGGACAAGGTGAAGATCCGTAAAGCCAAGTTCGCAGATGCTCAGCGCATAGTTCTGGCTCCGCCTTCTGGATCGCATATGCATTATGGAGACGAGGCGGCAGATATGATCCGCCGCCAGACCCTGAAGCGTCCGGTTGTTGCCGGGGATATTCTGCCCATAATGAGCTCCGCCGCCCATCCTTTTGTGGGGCGAATGGAGGCAGTGCCTCTCGTAGTAACCGAGACCCACCCTGCCGATGTGGTTATCATATGCGAGCGGACCGAGATCCTGCTCCTGGAAAAGCCTGCAAAGAGCGTTCTTTCCGTCAAAGCCACGGGGACCACCTACGAAAACGTGGGCGGCCTGCGCTCTGAAGTGCAGCGGGTGCGAGAGGTCATTGAGCTTCCCATAAAACATCCTGAGGTATTTCAGAAGCTTGGTATTGAGCCGCCCAAAGGCGTTCTGCTCTACGGGCCCCCGGGCACGGGAAAGACCCTCATTGCCAAGGCGGTGGCCAATGAGTGCGGCGCCAATTTCTTCTCCATTGCCGGCCCGGAGATCATGTCAAAGTACTACGGCGAGAGTGAACAGCGGCTGCGCGAGATCTTTGATGATGCCCAGAAGGCGGCCCCCTCAATTATCTTCATCGACGAGATAGACTCCATAGCCCCAAAGCGCAGCGAGGTCACAGGCGAGGTAGAGAGACGAGTGGTGGCCCAGCTCCTGGCCATGATGGACGGCCTCAAGGAACGCGGCCAGGTGGTGGTGATCGGTGCCACCAACCGGGAAGAAGCCATTGATCCGGCTCTGCGCCGACCGGGAAGGTTTGACCGGGAGATCGAGATAGGAGTTCCCGACCGGTCGGGACGAATCGAGATCCTGCAGATCCACATGAGGGGCATGCCCATCTCTGACGACGTGAACCTGGAGGGCCTGGCGGACAGAATGCACGGCTTTGTGGGTGCGGACATAAACGCGCTCTGCAAGGAGGCGGCCATGAGGGCCCTGCGCCGATACCTGCCGGATCTGACCACCGAGGACGAGATTCCTGCCGAGATCATGGACAAGATAATGGTCACGGGCGGCGACTTTGAGGAAGCTCTCAAGGAGATTGAGCCCTCCAGCATGCGGGAGGTCCTGGTGGATGTCCCAAGGGTGCATTGGAGCGACCTGGGCGGCCTGGGATCGCTCAAGCAGGAGCTGATCGAAGCCATCGAATGGCCGCTCAAGCAGCCTGAGAAGTTCCGTCAGATGGGGATACGGCCTCCCAAGGGAATTCTGCTCTACGGTCCACCTGGCACAGGAAAGACAATGATTGCCCAGGCGGTGGCCAATGAGACGGCAGCCAACTTCATCAGCGTACGTGGGCCGCAGATGCTCTCCAAGTGGGTGGGCGAATCTGAGAAAGCCATCCGGGAGATCTTCAGAAAAGCGAGGCAGGTGTCGCCTACTATCATATTCTTCGATGAGCTGGACTCCATCGCACCTATGCGGGGAACGGACGAGGGCAGCCACGTCATGGAGCGGGTGGTAAATCAGCTCCTGGCAGAGATGGACGGCCTGGAGACGCTCAAGGATGTGGTGGTGATTGCCGCCACCAACCGGCCGGATATCCTCGACCCAGCGCTTCTGCGCTCGGGAAGGTTTGACCGCATGCTGATGGTTGGGCCGCCTGACAAACTGGGACGGCATGAGATCCTCAAGATCAAAACGGAAAATATGCCCAAGGGCGAGGATGTGAACCTGGAAGAGCTGGCGGAGCTCACGGAAGGTTATGTGGGCTCGGACCTCGATTCGCTCTGCCGCGAGGCGGCCATGCTGGCCCTGCGAGAGAATATGGCCCGCGTGGAGATGAACCAGTTCCGCGAGTCTCTGAAGAAGGTCAGGCCCAGCGTGGAGGAGAGCCAGGTCAGCTACTACGAGAGGATCGGCGAGAGGTTCAAGGGCGGGATCAAGGTTGAGCCGGCTTCGCTCATAGGCTACAGGTGAAGGGAATGGGAAAGGTATTCTCAGCAAGCATTGCTGGAAAAGAGGTTGTAAACATCGATGGCATGGTGTTGGGCCATCTTGAGGATATGGTCTTTGAGGTGCAGACGGGAAAGCT
>DAONES010000233.1:0-2597 GCA_035403205.1 Methanothrix sp.
GATGTCAAGCTGGTGGTCAACGGAGACGAGTTTTATGCCCAGTACGAGACGGAAGACGGCTACTCAGCGATCTATGACCGGGAGCTGGGATTATTCTGCTACGCTCTTTTAAAGGATGGTGCCTATTACTCGAGCAAAATTCCCATCAAACAGAGCCCTCCCCACGACCTGGAAAAGCATCTGCAGGAGGCAGGCAGCGTTCGCCTGGCCAAGGCTGATCAGAGCGCCAAGAGAAAGGGATGGTAATCTTAATCAAATCTAAATATTTAGAGATGCAATATACCATATTATTCCAGGACAATCAAAAAGTTGAGAGGTAGGTTGCATTGAGCGCAATACTAGGGGAGTCACTGCTCTTTCCCCAGAGGAACGGGCCGCAGATCAGGCTAAAGGTCTTCGGCGATGAGTTTTACAGCTACCAGGAAAACGACGATGGCTACTCAGCGATTTACGATGCCGATTTAGGGCTCTACGCCTATGCTCGCCTGCTGGGCGGAGTGCTGATCACAACAGGCGTTCCCCTGAGCGAGCTTCCTCCAGCAGGCGTGAAGAGGCATCTGCGGGAATCGCAGGAGACGATAGCCGCCAAATTCGAGCAGAGGTTTGCCAGAAATTCCGCCAGCAGGGATGGTGCGGCTCGAGTTTTAGGCAGAAGCATGGGCCTGCTGGAAGGGCGGAAAGTGAATAAGGGAAAGATCCTGGGCCTGACAATTCTCGTCTCATTCTCAGATGTAAAGACCTCGATAACCCCGGCGGACGTATCCGATATGCTGAATACTCCCGGGTACAACCGCTACGGGAATTTTTGTTCAGTCAGAGACTATTTCCTCAAGATGTCCTCGGGAAAGCTTGACTACTCCAATGTGGTTATAGGCCCCATAACCCTGAGCCATGAGAAGCAGTATTACGTGGAGCATCCCCTGGTCGAGGAGACGCTGCGGGCGGCGGCGAAGAGCGGCATAGATCTGAAACAATTCGATAGCAAGAGAGAGGGCTATATCGATGCCATCAACATTCTCTATGCAGGCAAATCGCTCTATCAGGGCGACTACATCTGGCCGCACAACGGCATCATCAATATCATGCTGGGCAGCATGAGGGCCTATTTCTATATGCTGACCGGCCTGGGCGACGACAGGACGGAGCTGTCCATCGGCACTTTCTGCCACGAGAACTCCCATATGCTCTGCCGCCTGCCCGATCTTTACGATTACGGCAAACGCGACGGCGACTTCCAGAATAGCGCGGGCCTTGGAAGCTATTGCCTGATGAGCTACGGAAACCATCTTGACGACGGCAAGACGCCGGCACCGATATGCGCATACCTGCGCAATCTGGCAGGATGGTGCGACAACAAGGTGTGCCTGAATGATGCCGGAGAGCATCAGGCAAATCATGGCGACTATAATACCTTATTGATCTACAACACAGACAATGAAAATGAGTATTTCATTGTTGAGAACCGTGCCGCCCTCGGCCTGGACGGGTATCTTCCCTCCAGCGGCCTGGCAGTCTACCACTGCGATATCTTCGGCTCAAATGAATGGCAAGGAGGAACGCCAGATCATCACTACCAGTGCGGACTGCTCCAGGCGGACGGCCACCTTGACCTGGAGAAAAACATGAATGAGGGGGATGCTTCAGACCTCTTTGGCAGAATCGATGGCCTTGCTCTGTCTCACGACACCCTGCCTTCCTCTTGCCAGTGGAACCGCTCCGAGTCGAAATTGACCATATCCAATATCAGCGAACCGGGCCAGGTTATCAGCTTCCGAACGGGTCCGGTCAAATCCACCAGAGCCGCTCGTGGTGAGGCAGTTGCTGCCATCCCGATCAACGATAACGACCCACAGGGAATCTCAAGCACCATCACCCTATCCGAGAGCGGAAAGATCAGCGCCCTGCGAGTCTCTCTGGATATCACCCATACCTACATAGGAGATCTGAGGATAGAACTCATAGCCCCATCCGGCGAGAGGGCAGTGCTACATGATCGCAAGGGCGGGGGCAATGATAACCTGATTGTGACCTTAGATAGCGAGAGCAATCAAAATCTGAAAGCCCTCCTGGGCCTGCCCGCACATGGAGATTGGACTCTCTGGGTTGTCGATCTGGCGGCGATAGATACCGGTAAGCTGAACCGTTGGTCTATTGAGCTGGACCTGGAGGCTTCAGCCGGCTCGGCAAGCTACGAAGCCGCGCCCAACCTGGAGATACCCGATGGCGATCCGACCGGAATCAGCCATGCCATAATGGTGGAGAAGGAAGGCGTGGTCCAGGAGATCAAGGTGAGCGTTGACATCAGCCACAATTATGTGAGCGACCTGAGAGTGGAGCTATTCTCGCCCGGCGGAAAGAGGGCGGTGCTACACAATGCTACCGGCAGCGGAAAACCGGACATAGTGAGGACATTTGAGGCCAGGGATGCTGCTGATCTGGCTGGCTTCAGGGGCCAGCTCCTGAAGGGCAACTGGATCATGAGGGTAACGGACCTTGAACAAAGGGATGTGGGAAGGCTAAATAAATGGGCAATGGAGCTGTCATTCCTGGAGTAGATTCATGAGAATTCATTACCTTCAGCATGTGCCATTCGAAGA
>DAONES010000234.1:0-2597 GCA_035403205.1 Methanothrix sp.
TCGGGGACGGTTCTCGCCAATGTTAGGGAGGTGCCCGTCGCGGCATCTTCGCTTGTTCGCGCGCTTCTGGATGAGGCGGAAAAAGCTGGCCTGGACGGGCTGATAAAGATCGGAGAGCCGTCCGAGCCCATACTGAGCTGCCCTGTGGGCTCAGGCAAGATCGGCATAGCATTTTATGCGGGAGTCAATGGCGTTGTGGCCGCGGAGGAGTCGGGAATAGTGATGAAGACCGCTCCCATCTCCATTCTTATCGATTACGCCAAGACTCGCGAGCTTAAATGATTGAGCACCCGGGCAAGATAAGGTTTTATAGAGCATCAATTCTCTAGACAAACAGTTACGTTTGCATTTGATGAGGAAGAAAGATGGATTTTAGAGTTGTAGTCTCAGATCCGAAGAGCGGTAAGGCCTATCAGGTAGAGCTTAAGGAGCCAGGAGCAGGCAAGCTTCTGGGAAAACATATCGGCGATAAGATTGAAGGCGATGTTCTCGGCATGCCCGGATACTCGGTGCAGGTCACGGGCGGCAGCGATCGCGAGGGATTTCCCATGCGCGCAGATCTGCCCGGCACAAAGCGCAGGAAGATCCTGCTCTCCGAGGGAACAGGATACCATCCCATAGCCGAAGGAAGAAAGAAGAGAATGAGCATTCATGGAAGGGATATCTCACCCGATGTCGGCCAGATAAATGTCAAGGTCGTTGAAGCCGGAGCCAAGTCCATAGAAGAGCTTTTGGGCAAGGCACCCAAAGAAGAGAAGGCGTAAATCAAGGCGTTAAACCCTGAAATATCGGCAGGATGGCTAGTCCATCCTTCCGCGACCAACCCTTTTATTATTGTATCCTTTGTTAATTCTTTAAGTCAGATCCGCCGGTGATCCAGGCGCGTCTGGCGAGCGGCACAGGTATCTGGGCGCGCATTGCCGATTTCATCTGCTCGGGACTCAGAGCGGCAAATAGGGCATTCATGAGCCGGTCGCTCTTCATGGCCACATCCACCATCTTTCTTATCCGGACCGATCGCGATAGCTGCGTTCCAAATTCTTCGCGAATGCGCGACACGTAGCCGGAAAGATCCATTTCACCCCTCAGATTAGCCGCAGCAGTCTCTCCTGCGACCCTTCCCGCCACTGCGGCCAGCGGTATGCCTCCACCGCTGGTGGCCATGACGTGTCCTGCTGCGTCTCCCGCCAGGAGCATGTTGCCCTTCTGGATGACCCCGCAGCTCCCGCCCGAAGGAACTAAACCCCTCATTACGGCCAGAACCTGCCCGCCGGCCAGTTTTTCTGCGGCCGCGGGATGCTCGCGAATGAACCGCCCCAGTATCGCGGAAGGCTTCTGGCCGGCCATGTAAGAGGACCGCACCCCTATGCCTACGTTGGCCGTGTCCTGGCCGAGGGGAATTATCCAGGCGTAGCCTCCCGGAGCATAGTAAGCGGAGAAGTACATCTCTGCGGCCTTCGTGTCAATGTTCACGTTAGCCATCTCATATTCCAGGCAGATGCCGGTCTCCTGGGCCGGGTTTCCCATGGCGCGGGACACAGTCGAACGGGGGCCGTCTGCGCCTATTATCACCTGCGGCCTGATCTTGCCGCGGAAGTGGCCGGAAAGGTGCATCATGCCCTGCTCAAGGCGGGCGCGGGTCGCGGGCAGAATTCTGGCTCCGGCGCTCGCCGCGCGGGCTGCAAGATAGCGATCGTAAGCTCTCCGGTCTAAAACCCGCCCAGCAACTGGAAATTGCCTGTACTCTCCGGAAGGGGAATAGATGCGCTGCAGCTCTGTGCGATGCAGGATGCAGCGCTCCGGAATCTCCCTGATCGTCTGGGGCAATCCGGCGCGGGGCATGAGCCCCTCCAGCTCGAATGCCTCGGGAAGAAATCCGCCGCACTGAACAGGGCTTCCAATCTCGCCCTTCCTGTCGACCAGAAGGACCTGCATGCCCGAAGCTGCCACAGTCTCAGCTGCGGTGCTTCCTGCAGGACCCGCTCCCACCACTGCCACCATAATGTCTTCTTTCATCGTCCCTTCACGCCAAGAGAAGAAAGCGTCTCTTCTATCTCCCCGTAGGCCAGAAAAAGCTCGTCCTTCATCCTATCCGTCTGCTCGATCTTCGGTTCCGTAGATAGCCAGATGTGGCTCTCATCGCCGCGCACCATCTTTACGCAGGCCAGCATATCCGCCTGAGAGAGACGGTAGGCTATGTGGCTTCCAGTTGGCGTAAACCAGACCGGATATTTTTCAGTTATCATTTCCACAAAGTGCACCCACGGCAGCTTTGCCACTCCTTGCTCCTGCCCGGATCCATCGGATGCAGCATGGCTGACTGCCAGGTTGAGGTGAGATCTCTCTCCCACGATCTTCTCGTCCACCTGGGAGATGACGCTCAGGTAGCGGCTGCTCTTTCTGTCGACTCCCGGCAGGTCGCGACAAAAGACCTTTTCAGCAATCTCAGGAAAGAAGGGCGCGAGATGAATATCGGGTTCAGGCTTTGTGGCCAGCGATACGCCTATAAAAAATAGGGCGCTCAGGGTCAGGCCCACCAGAACGCCATGCTCGGTGAGATAGGGCGAGATGCTATCCAGCGGCTGCCTGAGCCAGAA
>DAONES010000235.1:0-2566 GCA_035403205.1 Methanothrix sp.
TCCTATCCAGTTTTATGACGACAGATCACCGTTGACCTCCTTTATCATCGTCTGCCTGTTGTCAGGTTCCGGCCCCTGCCAGGCCGGACTCCTCTTCTAAAATACCATGAAGATCGTGAAGACAGGAGCTACCATGCCATGATCCGACTGATGATCACAGATATCAGAAAAAGCTGCTGCGACAGAGGATTTGATCTCGTTACCGCCATCATCCTCAGCAAAGATGCCCAAAACTCCAGAGTGCCTTTGCTGCTGGACGAAAAAAACATACTGGTGCTGGAGAGCGCCACCGCGCAGGAGGAGATTCCTGCAATCGGCGTTCACTCTGGGGACCAATACATCCGCATAAGGGCAAAGCCGGACCACATGCTGACGGTAGGAGATGAAATACAATTCGGCAAAGATCAGGAGAAAACGCCCCTCATAGAACTGCATCAGCCGCATGATTATCGAGGAATGAAAGAGAAATCGAGAGCTTGAACGACAGGCGTTCGCCATGATCCTCAGCTGCGTTTTTCTGGGAGGCGGGCAATCTCTGGATTCATGAAATAATTAACATAGATTATTAACAAATGACAAAAAAGTATTATATACTCAGAGAAACACTCCCGATCTGGAGTGATAGCTCGCATGAATCTCAAAATAGTCCTGTTGATTATGATGCTGCTCGCCCTGTCCTGGCCGTCAGCTGGAACGGATAGCCTTTATCTGGGCAACGGAAGCAGACACCAGATCATCAATCTCGATGCCGGCGCAAAGATGCCCGGCCAGAATGCCCAATTCGCAAGATACGGTTTTGTGGCTCCAAGCATGCCCCAGCCAATGGCCATGAGCTCCAATGTGATGATAACACAAGCAAAAGAGCTGCTGGATGAGGCTTGTGAGGCGAGAAACGAGAGCATTTCTGCCAGAGATGAAGCAAATGCCACCAATGATGAGGCAAAAGCGCTTTTAATGGAGATCAAGGAAAATGAGGCAAATATAAAGTCCCTCTTAACGGATACAGAAGCTTCAGCCGCCAAAGCTGCCCAGGCGGAGGTCCTTTTCAATAAAACCGATGAGGCTTACAGAAAGACGCTTTCCATTTCTGCGAAGGCGGAAGGGAATATGAGCCAGATGAAATCCTTATTAGAGCAGGCAAAAGGCTACGCAGAATCATCTGAGGACTACGCAAAATTATCTGAAGAGAGCGCCAACCGGGCGAGTGAGTGCCTGAATCGCACAAGTCTATTGCGCAATGAGACGACAGCCATCTTCAGCCAATCCTCAGCACTTTGCAGCAACATGACCCTTCAGGAAAAAGGAGGGCCTGCCTAATTCGAATAGATTTAGATCAAATCAGGACATGATTTAATGAGAGGATTTCTTGAAGCAATATAATATCATATTAATTTTTTAAAGTTTGGACATTATGTAGCAACTCTTAAGTAGTTAGTAATACTAACAAGTGCAATGATGGTAAAACATGATGTATAAAATGATATCAATAATGCTGCTAATGCTATTATGCCCGGCAGCAGTCAGCGCCCATGAGACATTCGCCTGGCCGATCTCCAGCTGGGCAGAGGTAGGAGACGTGGCCATCGTGCCTATCGGCAGCGGCCATAACACTACCTCTACTGAGATCCCTGCTGGTGTGATGTACCTGAAGGTCACCAGCCCATCTGGACAAGTGATCAACCACACGTTCGATGAAAAGACGGATACAAGCGGCTACTGGAAGCTCTACAGCTTCGATGTGGATGAACCGGGACTCTATATCCTGGATCTCTTCCATACCGAAGGCGCTTGGACGAACATCGTCACCAATCCCCCGGCAAAATCCATCTGGCAGTCGGGATATGCCCCTGAAATTGATTTTGAAGCTTTGAACAAGACCGGCTGGGCAGATGATTGGTATGTGCAGAGGTCCTACGAAAAGCTCTGCTATGCCAAGGCATTTGTAGCCGGACCGAACAGCGATTTCTCCCAGGCCAACAAGCCCATCGGCGAGAAGCTGGAAATAGTGCCCCTGAACAATATCACAACCGTCGGCAAAGGAGACTTTGAGTTCCAGGTCCTCTTCGACGACAAACCCATGGATAACCTGACGGTAATTGCAGAGAGGGTGGGCGACGACACTAAGCTCACGGCAGCAACTGACAAAGATGGTAAGGTCAAGTTCGACCTGACAAATCCGTCTGCCGAGTTCAACCAGTGGGTGATCACCACCGACACCGGCACAGATCTTCGCACCAATGAGCTGATGGACATGCCCAGAGGAAAGAACTCCAATGAGAAGACCTACGTGGGACCCAAGTACATATCCACTCTAATCCTGACGACGCAGTACCTAAAGGGCGAGTGATACTCCACCCCACGATTCCTTTTTTTATTTCAGGTCTTTTCGCATATCATTTCCGCAAATCATTTCATCAGGTCATTTTAAAAGACCTGCGATCTCCTTTGCGGCCATTTCTACGGCAAATGGAGTCGCTCCCGAGTAGATCTTCTCTTCCCGCAGCCTCTCGAAAAGGTCAGCCAGGAGCGGCATCTCCAGCCCCAGTCCTTTCAATAGATCCCTGCG
>DAONES010000236.1:0-2557 GCA_035403205.1 Methanothrix sp.
GGATGCCTGCCATAGGTGAAGTCGTTGTCCATGGAGTCCTGCCTGTTTGCAGTTTTATCCACTTCCTCTCCGGCGGCATTATAGAGTGTGGCATATCCGCCATCGTTATGATTCCAGGATGATTGGCCGTTAAAGACATAGAAGCCCTTGGCGGTCAGAATGGTTCCTGCGGGAACAGCCGGAAACTGCCCTACCCAGCTTCCGTCGGTGATCTTGGCGGTCCATCCGCTGATGTCCACGCTCTCGTTATCTGGATTGTAAATCTCAACCCAGTCCACTCCGCCTTCGGGGGGATTCAATTCCATCTCGTTTAGGACGACCGATGCACTGGCGCTTATCGCCAGAAGCATCAATGCCGCCACAAAATATTTAACTATTAATATTTCCTTCACTACTCTATCCTCCACTCAGTATTTGATCCTAAATTTTGATCCTAAATTCGTATTCAGATTATTTCAAGTATATTATCATATCGGAGCTTTGTATATTGGTGCTGCTTCATGCAATACCGATGCGAGAATAAATGAAGAGACTACTCGGAATGCCCGAAAATGCCGATTGATTATGGGGGGGAGTGGAAAACGGCTAAATAGTTTGAGAGGTATAAGCGGAAGCAAATATTTAGAATCTTCAAGGGAGATCAAACAAATTAGCAATGAGGTGGATTGGATGAAATCTAAGAGAATTGAGGCCAGAATGGTGCCTCTTGGAAAGCTGCTGCTCTTTTTCTGCATCACGCTTGGCATTTTAGCTGCCCTCTCGGCCGCTGCAGACTCGGAAAAAGACGTTTGCACAGGAGCAGAGATGGGCGATTACGCCAAACTGGTATTTTGCCTTCCTCAAGAGGTAGCTGTTGAGCCGGAAAACATGGCTGAGTCAAATTATACCGGCGGAAGGGAGGTCGGAGCATCAATGCTGCTGGATGGCAACAGGGTCGAACTGCATCTTCTTTACCCCTGTGAGGCGCCCCAGAAAGAGCTGGACCCTGTAGAGCTAAAGCCATATCTGGAAGCTTTTGATCCCGTCATGGCTCAAACCGTTTACAATGAATCTGAGACCGGCCCGGCGCTCCTGGGACGGCTGGGAAATAGAAACGTTATCGCCTACCAGCCGAACAACGCTACTGTTGCCCTGATCACAACGGATGTAAATATGAGCGCAAGTTTGATGGCCAGCTTCCTGGGCAATCTGAGCATCTCTGTAAATGAAGGCATAACGCCGCCAGGCAATTGCCCTGGTAGCGAGCAGGCAGCAGATACCACTGTGGACACCGCAGCAGAGACTAATGACGCTGCCATAACGACCCCAGTCCAGGACAATCCCGCTACTACCCCGGCAGTAAAAGCAAAGATGACCGCTGCCGAGAAGATGAAGGAGGATAGGGAACGGATCCAAGCGGCAATGAATGCAGCAAGAAAGAGACTGTAATTTTGCCGGAAAGAAGATGCCGATATCCAAAGCACTGCATCTTCATGCACCGAGCCGGAATTGCCGGTCTTCAAGGCATTTTCCCGGCCTTCTGTTCTTTCTTTTTTGTGTCATGACATATTTCAAATTTAGAGGCCATACCAGCCGAAACCCATTTCCCTGCTGCTTTTCCGGCAGGAAGGCGAAGCTTCTTAAACATGCAAACTAATTTGCATCCGAGATCTAACGGAGAAATGAACATGAGAACGACCGCTTTTTGTTTGACCGCATTCTATCTGATGCTGTCTCTGGGAGTTGGGGCTGCCAGTGGACCCGAATCGATTGATGGTCTTCTGGCAATGAATAGAAGCAGCCAAACGACTTTGAATCAGACTGCGTGCAATCACACGGAATTGAATTGCACGAGCACCAAATTCACCTCCTCTTACCCCGAATCCTCCCGAGTCACCTATTCTGATAATAGTACATCCGATTCTGAATCGTCCGGCGCTAATTCGCCCGATTTCAATTCATCAAAAATGGTCTCCTCTTTCTTCGATTCGCTCGATTTGAACTCCACAGAATACGACCGATATCCATCGGGTCCATCAGATTTCGAATCCTGGGAGTATCCAGATGACTATTCAGATGACTATTATGATTCCGCTCTTTTCGCTCAACCGCACAGCGAACCGCAGATCCTTCGACTGGCATTTCCTGCTGCTGACCTCAATGGAGACCATGCCACTGATCTGCTGGTTATAAATATCAGCAGTGACGCCGGCACTGAGGTTTTTAATTCTGAGATCTCTGCACTGAGCGGAAGCAATGGCAGCGCATTCTGGCAAATGGACTATCCTGGCGCACTGGTCCTGGCCCAGACATCAGGAGACCTCAATGGTGATGGCCTGACGGATATCATGGTCAACGAGATTTTTAGCTCTGGCAGCCTGATCCCTTACAGCAGCATCTCTGCGGTTTGCGGCATCAATGGCACTGATATTTGGAGCAGGTCACAGATTCTGGCCCTGACCCTTGCCTATCCGGTTCAGGATAGCAGTGCAAACAATTCTTCTCAATTCCTGGTGCACGTAATGGGCATGGACAGCATGAACAACCGAATATTCACCAGCATTGCCAGAGTAAACGG
>DAONES010000237.1:0-2435 GCA_035403205.1 Methanothrix sp.
GGCTGCCGAGAACCTGAGAGAGATGCGCTCCCGCCGGCCACCAGGCCAGAGCAAGGCTGCCCAGCTGCCACTCGGCCTTTCCCCGCTGCAGATGGCTGTTGTGGGCAAAGGCCAGTACCCGTCCCCTGCCATCCAGGCCATGATTGCGATGCTCGCGGGCTGCCGCGTAAGCCAGGTTATCGGCCATCATCGCATCCCGAAGGCCCAGACATTGAACAATCCTCCTGCCTGGCTCTGACACACCCGGCTCTGAGACACTCGCCTGGGCAGCATGATAGTTTAAGAGCTTCCGCGCCATCTCTGCAAAATGAACGGCCTCAAGGTAGCGGTCTTCACCGTTCTTCGCCACCAGCTCCGGGCGGCGGACCTGCATCTCTGCTATCAGGTCCTCAACCTGAATTCGCAGGGTGCAGGCATCTGAGGAGAGCCCGATCGACTTTTTCGGGTCCATCATCGCCGCAGGGTTTTCCCATTCAGAGTCCTGGCCGAGAAGCCAGTCTATCTTCTGGCGCTCCTCATCTCTGCCGGTGCCAGGGCCATCAATCGAGGCCAGATAATCGAGAAAGAAATGAATAACCTGCCTGGGACTGTCAGCGAACATCATCTCAGTGGGACTGTCAAAGCCGTAGAACCGGAGCTTGGCGCGGTGCGCCTCATCGGCATTGTACTCTCTCATCCACTGCACAAGCTCTCGATTGGCCTCAAGCCTGCCAAAGCCGTGGCTGAACCCCGCCTCCCGGAGGTCATCATATGATTTCGGGCCGCGACCGGCCACGTGCTCGTTTACCGCTTGAGCTCGCGGAAAGCTGCTCTCCAGGGCGATGGCGGAAAAGCCATGCTCCTCCACCAGCCTCTGAAAGATCCGATTGCGGAGCAGAAGAATCTCCTCGCCGCCATGCAGCGCCTCACCCAGGCCCAAAACCCTCAGAGAAGGGTCAAGCGAGGCCATTAGCCTGTCCAGAGCGGCGTTCAGAGAGGTGGGCGAATCAAGGGAGAATGAAGTGGCCTGCTGCTTGATCCATTCGTCGAGAGTGGCATGGTCTGAGCAGGCCCTCCTCGAAGAAGACTGACTGCTTTTCATTCTCCCCATCCCTCCAGACTGTCGGGCCAATAGATGCACGGCATGATTCCTAAGATACAGCAAAGATGCAAATAATGTTTGCCGGCCAGTTCTTGATAAAATTGCTGCCACCCAGAAATTCGCCAATAATCTGACTAAGTAAAATTAGCTATTTTAATTTTGATAATTTTTGTTACTAATATCCGAAAAGATTATAAATCAACATCTCGATAGGCCATCCGCACCAAGCTACTTGGAGGGATTGATTGATGTCATCGAGAGCATTCTGCAGTTGCTTAGCTGTTATTTCGTGCATTATAATGATGATTCTTCCCGTTTTAGGGGAGGACATCAGCTATCCGCTGAATATGACCGATTCAGCAGGCCGCAATGTGACCATAGTCATGCCTATAGAGCGGGTAATTCCAATCAATACTAATGCCAATGAAGTTGTGACCATGCTCAAAGCGGTCGACAAAGTTGTTGCCGTGGATGTGGATGAGGCGAAAAAGAGCGAAATGCCAAAGGAGATCAAGAAAAAGCCGACCGTCGGCAAGTGGGATAATCCCGACTACGAGATGATCGCCAATATCGCCATGAAAGGCGATACTATCGTGCCCGATATACTGCTAATTACATATCCTGAAGCAGATAAGAAGTATGGTGCAGAGCCAGTGGCGAAGGCTCTGGAGTCGTTTAAGAATATAACTGTGGTCGGCTTCAAGCTCTCCAAACCGGAGACCATGGAGGAGGAGATCGCAAAGCTAGGAATCCTGCTGGACAGGCAGAAAGAAGCGGCTGAATATATTGAATGGTACAATGGATACAAGAACAAGATCGAAGATGCCATCCGGGGAAAAACGCCGCCCAAGGTCTATGTGGAGATATGGAATAAAGGATCCGGGATGGGGGCATTGCCTTCTATCGGCAGAGGATCGGCCCTTTATAACCAGACCAAATTTGCCGGTGGAATCAATATCTGTAAAGACATAGAACAGATGTCTCCTAAAGTTGAATGGGAATGGGTGACCACCCAGAATCCGGATGTCATTGTAAGCCTGCAGTCTACAGATCAGATCGGATGGGAAAAGGGACCGAGCCAGGATAGCATAATGCTGGAAAAGGTGAGAAATGAGATACTCAGCCGTCCTGGAGCGTCTGCAGTCTCGGCGGTGAAAAACAAGAGGGTGTATGTAGTCAGCGGAAGCCAGTTCTATGGCCTGGATAGCATTGTAGGCGTCGCCTATTTCGCGAAGTTGTTCTATCCTGATATAGACCTGGACCCTGAACAGATTTATAAGGAATATCTGGAGCGCATGGATGTGAAATACCCGGATGGAAGGATACTGCTCTATCCGGAGGAGCAGGCCAAATA
>DAONES010000238.1:0-2429 GCA_035403205.1 Methanothrix sp.
ATCATCGATAAGCTGGAAAAGTACGATCAGTTGAAGAGGGAAGCATTCCTGGCCAGCTTCACCGAGATCAACAAGAACTTCAAGCAGATCTTTCAGGAGCTTTCCAAGGGCGAGGGCGACCTGGTCCTGGAAGACCCCCAGGATCCCCTGGCAGCGGGCATGACCATCAAGGCACGTCCGGCCGGAAAATCTCTGCACCGTCTTGAGGCCATGTCCGGCGGGGAGAAGAGCCTGACTGCACTCTCATTCATATTCTCCATTCAGATGTACCGGCCTGCTCCCTTCTATGCCATGGACGAGATCGACATGTTCCTGGATGGAGCCAATGTGGAGCGGGTAGCAAAGCTCATCAAGAAGATCTCTTCACAGGCCCAGTTCATAGTAGTATCACTGCGAAAACCAATGATATTGCAGTCAAAGTACACCCTGGGCGTGACCATGCAGGAGAACAACATCACCACTGTAACCGGTATCTGCACAAGCTGAGGCGAAAATGAGCGACGATCCACCTATCCAGGATTCCGAGGAAAAAGCCCAACCCAGTTCCACCTCCGATTCGATTGCGGAAAAAATCCCTGAGTTTGAATTCGGTGAGCCCGCCGAGGTCCTGGTGGAGCTGGCCAAGAGCGGAGAGATTGATCCCTGGGATATCGATATCGCTAAGGCTACCGAGAAGTTCCTGCAGTACATAGATACTCTGGAGAAGAGAGACCTGCGCATTCCTGCCAGAACTCTGCTCTACGCCAGCATCCTTTTGCGCATGAAGTCCGACTCGATGGAAGCGCAAAGAGAGGAAGAGCCAGAGCCGGAAGTCGAGGAGATCACCGATGATCTGGAAGAGGAGATCGAGGAGAATCTGCCACGTCCGCCTGTTCGGCGTCACACCAAGCGGCCGGTAACTCTGGATGAGCTGATCTCGGAGCTGAAAAAGGCGGAGATGGTTGGTAGAAGGAAGGCCATGCGGGAGAGGTGGCCCGTTGCCGAGGAGAAGACCCTTGATGTCTCTCATGACGAGGGGATCGAGGATCGGATCAAAGCTCTGGGCCCGATCCTGGATGACATGTTCATGGATAGCAAGACGGTCACCTTCAAGGACATAAACAGCAAAAACAGCAAGACCGAAGATGGGGTTACCAACTATGTCTCCCTGCTCTTCATGGCTCAGAGAAAGCAGGTGTGGCTGGAACAAGAGGAGATCTACGGAGACCTGTTTGTGAGCAGGCATCCGTGATATCCAGGAAGATTCACAGAGCAGTGAGTCACAGAGCAGTCACAGAAAACCGCTACAGGGACTGGTTACAGGAAACCGTCACAGGGACCCATTCAGGGACTTCAAGTACTCCTTTTGAGCAGAATCAGCCTCGGCGCGAGTCTGATCGGCTTCTTTGAAGGCTGCGATCATCTGATCGTGGTATTCCTGGGCCATATTTGCGAACTTCTTTACCTGATCGTGGTAGCTGCACGCCATGTCTCTCAAGGATTGCGCTTCATCCAGAAGCTTCCTCAGCTCTTCATTCTTCTCCAGCTGCTCTCTTCTTCTCTTGAACTCTGCGCGCAGAACAGTGATTTTATTGACCAGCTGCTTTTCTCTCTCTGGGCTCAGGATCTCCGTCTGTTGCCGGAACTCCAGCTGCTCAATCTCGCCGTGAATGTTTCCAATGGAGCGCTCGTTTGTGAGGTTTTGCTTCTTTCTGATATCGTCTATCTTTGCATAGAGCTGGCCGATCATCTCGTTGGACTCGTCCCGCTTCCTTTTGGATTGGGCAACGCTTTTATTGCTCTCATCCCTAAGCTTCTTGAACTCCTTGGCCTTATTGATCAGATCTTCGGTGGCCCTGTTCAGCTCATTTCGCCTGGCAGCCCATTTGCTCGCTTGCTCATTCAATTGGCGTGTTTCACCCGTTAAGGCAAGGGACTCTTCTCTGAGTTTGCCTTTCTGATCTTCCAGTTCCTTCAGCATACCCGTATTCCTCCTGCACCTTTCCGCTTGTTCGGGTCTTATTCCACCGAAATCTTCTAACCCGGAAACACCATAATGGCTGATGTAGCTATAGATTAACCTAGAGTACGCAGGAAGATTTATAGTTTCTGTTGATTTTTTTAGCGGGGACGAATCTATCGAGATGATGATGAAAAAGTCGCTGGGGAATAAGACCCTTCTCTATCCCACGCCGGTCTGCGTGATAGGGACATACGATCCTTCAGGAAAGCCCAATGTCATGACTGCTGCGTGGGTTGGCATCTGCTGCTCCAGTCCGCCATGCATTGCCGTTTCTCTCAGGAAGGCCACCTACACTTACGGCTGCATCATGAGCCGCAAGGCATTTTCCGTATGCCTGCCGTCGGAAAGCTACGCCAGGGCATGCAGACTATTTCGGCATGGTCTCGGGCAGAGATGTGGACAAATTTGCCGCCAGCGGCCTGACGCC
>DAONES010000239.1:0-2406 GCA_035403205.1 Methanothrix sp.
CGGGCGTAGTCCTCAATCCCCGAGTCCTGTGGAGCGAGATCCAGGCGCTGGAGTCTGAAGGAATCAAGGTCGACATCGGCATAGATGCCAAGACTACCATCATCATGCCCTATCACATTGAACTGGACGGCCTGCGTGAGAAGGCCAGGACTGAGAAGATCGGCACCACCAACAGGGGCATAGGATTTGCCTATGTAGACAAGATCGCTCGCGAGGAGGTGCAGATGGGCGATCTCACTGACCCGGCCCTCCTGGAGGCAAAGCTCAGAGAGATCGGCCCTGCCAAGGAGAAGGCCATAGCCGATATGGGCGGCGACCCCACGGTGGTCAGATATGCGCCATACATCGATGAGTATTTGGAGATCGGAAGACGCTTGAAAAACAGGGTGACAGATGTCTCCCGCGAGATTAATATTGCCCTGACCGAGGACCGGAGCGTTCTCGCGGAAGGAGCCCAGGGAGCTTTCCTTGATGTCATTCACGGCACACAGAAGTTCGTCACCTCCAGCTTCACCACTGCCGGTAGCGCCTGCGCCAACCTGGGAGTCGGACCGGTAATGGTCGACAACGTGGTCGGCGTGATCAAGGCCTATATCACTCGCGTCGGAGAGGGGCCGATGCCCACCGAGCTGAAGGACGATCTGGGCGAATTGATGCGGGAAAAGGGCGGAGAATACGGAACGACCACGGGCAGAGCCAGGCGCTGCGGCTGGTTTGATGCCGTTCTGGGTCTGAAGTCCGTCCACCTCAATGGCTATACTGAGCTTGCTCTCACAAAGCTGGATGTTCTGACCGGCATCAACCCCATAAAGATCTGCGTCGGATATGAACTGGATGGCGATAGAATCGGCTATCCACCTGAGAGCACGCCGGAGTTTGCCAGATGCAAGCCCATCTATGAGGAGATGGAAGGCTGGACCGAGGACATAACCGAGGTCAAGGAGTATGATGATCTGCCGGAGAACGCCAGGGCTTATGTTGAGCGGCTGGAGGAGCTGCTTTATGTGGATACTCTGGACAACTGCATCTCTGCCGTATCCGTAGGGCCGGGAAGAGAGCAGACCATCTACAGGGACGACCTGGACGAGTAAACCAGGTGCGTTGGGAGATGATGAGCTAGATGATGAGCTGGGTTTCATGCTTCCCGGCTCATAGCATTTTCTGCAGTTATGCGCTTTTCGGGCGTTCTTCTGTTTCTTCTGCCATAACATTCTCCCGAGTCGTGATACTATTTTTCGCGTTTGCAAATGACTCTTTTCTCAATTGCCTCACTCAATTACCCTCGCAAAAATATATATTCTTATAGATTAGTATCTTTTAAAAAAATGGGGGTTTAGTTCATGAAGAGATGTCTATCAATAGCGATGCTGATCCTGGTGGTCAGCCTATCTGCGGCTGCGCCTGAGAAGAAGCTTGATCAGCAGGTTGGGTATGATTTCAGCACTTTGCAGCTTGATCAGTCCGGCGATCCGTCCGACTCTGTAATAAAGGTCTCCATAAAAGACAATTCATTCCGCCCTTCCCTCCTTTCCGTGCCCGTGGGTGCCACTATAGAATGGCATAACCAGGACGCGGTGCAGCATACGGTTACCAGTGACACGCAGGGCCTGTTCGATTCGGGTGTGATCATGCCCGGAAAGAAGTACCGCCATAAATTCTCAGCTTCCGGAAACTACGGATATCATTGCAGCATCCATTCCGGCATTCAGGGAACTGTAACGGTAACAGCAACGGGGGCCTCCGCGCAACAGGATTCGCCATCCGCGGGATCGACAAGCGCGGGCAGAGAAGAATCGCCAGCATCCTGGAGCGAGAAGCCGCTTAGCTCCGGAGAGCTTGGCTCCAGAGTGATGACTGTATCATCCAATCAGCAATCCAATGAAGAAGGAGTAGCTCAGGTGCGCAGCATTCAGCTCCTGTCCAACCCTGCGATCGGCCAGAGCACAGGCCAGCTATTGGATCAGTCAGCAATTCAGGCATCCGGGGTCCAGACACCTGATCAGGGTTCAAGCCAGGCTACGAGCCAAGTTGCTCTGCAAAAGTTCTCTCAATATTACAGCCCTGCCGCAGAGGCTCCTGAGGACCAGATCACCGCTCCCGCGAAAATAGAGCTGAAGGATGTGCAGCCATCCATGCTCTACTTCGGGTCAGCGCAAAAAGCGGTGCCTTATACGCAGTACCAGAGCTATGCTCTTAGCACCGGCGGCAACTCTCTCTGGGTCTCAGGATCCTCCAGCTGGACTCAGTATGCGGTAGTTCCTCTGGGCTCCTCCCTAAAAATGGTTGCCACATCGCCCGCATCTGGCTACGGCACCCTCTATGAGATCTATCCAGACGGCGCTTTGGATGTAAACGGCTACTACTTCTATCCCTATAACAAGATAGGATTTTATGCCGATGAGGTGG
>DAONES010000240.1:0-2392 GCA_035403205.1 Methanothrix sp.
CAATCAGTATGCCTAGGACTCCAATGGCTACCATGCCCGCCACTACCACCTGGATCTGCCCCCAGCCGTAGGCATACATGATCAGGTACCCGAGGCCGGAGCTGGTGCCGGGCAGCATCTCCGCCGCCACCACGCACATCCAGGCGATGCCAAAGCCAACCCTCATTCCGGTCCAGATCTCGGGAGCGCTGCCGGGCAGGATTACCTTGGCGATGAGATCGGCATCATTTGCGCCCATCATCCAGACCGCCTCCTGCCAGGACCTCTTTACGCCTCTGACTCCCTGCATGGTGCTGAGCAGAATGGGAAAGAAGGCTCCCAGAGCAATGATGAAGACCACCGATGCGAGCCCTATCTTCAGCCAGGCCATGGCCAGAGGAACCCAGGCCAGGGGCGGCACCGGCCGCAAGGCCGAGATCAGCCCCTCAGAGATCTCTTTGAACCCCTCCCATCTGCCCATCGCCACCCCCAGGGGCACGGCCAGGAAGGCAGCAATGAGAAATCCCAGTGCCACTCTGAATAGGCTCACCCGGGCGTTTTCCAGAAGAGAGCCGCTGCCCAGGAGGTCTGCCGTCGGCATGAGAAGGACGGAGAGGATCGACTCCAGTGTGGGAAGCACAAATGGATTGTGAACATACTGAGCCAGAGCCTCCCAGATGAGGATAATGGCTATAGGCAGGATCAGCTTTCTGATCACCGGATGGTTTCCGATGCCTTCACCCCCAGCAGGCCTGATGCATTCAGAGCATCCTGAAATATCACATCGATGATTGTCCCCAAATCAGGATCGCCTATCCGCAGCGGTCTGCCCCGTTCAGAGGAGGCTCTGGCAAGGGCCGCGAAATCGTCCCAGCTCTCTGCCTCGAATTTGCTGGACAGGACCAGACCGCAGCCCAAATTCTGCACCGGCTGAATAATTCGGGCATCGCAGCCCAGGCTGATTGCTCCGATGGCCGGGGTTATGCCCACAATGGCCATATCCAGGTTGCCCTGCTCCATCAGGGTCATGAGGTTCTGCCCGGTGGGCGCGGAGACAAGCTCCACATCGCAGACTTTCCGGCCATTCTTTACTAGCTCCAGATATCTGGGCCGTTTGATATCCTCCACAGGCTTCAGAGCAATTCCGTTTCGCTCCTGGAAATACTGCCAGCGCTTTACCGCCACAAAGAGAGGTGCCTGGTGATCGATCATCAGATATCCGATTCGAAGGGGACTGCTCTCCAGCATTTCAGAGCTGTTGCTATTGAAGTAATAGGATTTAGAATTCCGGAGAGGATAGGACGAATTATACATAAACTCCGAAATGGAAATCCCTGATCCATTATGTTGAGTGCTGTCTATGGTATTGAGAATATCGCCCATCCGGTCGACCAGGATTTGCGCTGATTCATTCCATTCATCATCTGCCCGGGAAGAGAACGAAAAACTGGAGAGAGATTGGTTGAACAGGTTAACTGGAGAGATGACCCGGCTTCCCAGCAGATAATCTCGATCGCCCATAAGCCAATCGGCGGTGATCTTCGGCAATTCTTCCCGATGCTCGGCTGCATAGTCGCCGGCGGAAAGGAGAATTGCGCTCACCGCCATGGCCGTATCTGGATGATTCTGCAAAATATCCATGCTAGCGACCAGAACGCAGCAGGGATGATTATGCCATGCCCCGTCTGGCGGAAAGTCCTGGGATTGGGCAACAGTATTGCCTATGCCGCTCTTCTCGGCCAGAGCCAGGTAAGGCTGCCAGGCAATATAGCCGTCTATCTGCCCTGTGGTCAGAAGCACGGGAAGAATGCTCTGCCCTTTGCAAAAAAGCAATTCAACCTCTGCAAATCCTTTTTCGGTATTATTCATATTTTTAAAAGCATCATTGCATGCCGATGACAAAGAGCAGGCAGAAAAGATAGATATCCAGAGAAATATCAATAGAACCAAAAAGAGGAGATGGCGCGCGGCTCCGGATGGCATACACATCAATTTCTGAATACTGGTTATGGATATATATTTTCTGCGCTTTCCGATGAATTTTGATTTCCCGATGTCAAACTCTAATCGGCATGATGACAAAGGCACTTTTCCTTGATAGGACATCTCCAGTCTGCACTCCTGGCAAGACTGAGAAATATCATAAAAATAGCTCCCGCAGCGGGAGCCAAAGGATCCTTTAACTCGCGGGGTTAAGGGGTCAAGGAGTCCCCATCCTTTCCCATGAAAAACAAGACTTATGATGTCGAAAGATCTTGTTTTTCATTCGCCTCATATGTGCCATTTTCCTGAGGCACATGGGCGTTTAGGGTGGGGAGGAATTTGACCCCTTACATGATTACTTTCACCTGCAACAGCTTAATATAGTATCAGGTGAATATACTTAATCATGCAGCTCACAAAAACCATTATC
>DAONES010000241.1:0-2377 GCA_035403205.1 Methanothrix sp.
ACAGCGATACCAATTACGCCCTGGGCTCAGTGCTCAACCACGTTCTGATACATCAATCAATTGAAGGCCTGGAGCTTAAGAAACAATTTGACCTGGCAGACGACTATCCTGACATCATGTACGGCTGCTGCGGCGGGGGAAGCAACTTCCCAGGCATGGTCTTCCCATTCATCCCGGATAAGATGAAGGACAAAAAGGATCTGCGCATGGTGGCCTGCGAGCCATCTGCCTGCCCGTCCCTCACCAAGGGCCTTTATGCCTATGATTTCGGAGACACCGCAGGAATGGCTCCGGTGATAAAGATGTACACCCTGGGGCACGACTTCATTCCTCCCGGCATCCATGCCGGAGGCCTGCGCTACCATGGTGATGCTCCATTGCTCTGCAATCTGGTGCACGATGGACTGATCGAGGCCACGGCTTTGCAGCAGAACGAGGTCTTTGAGGCGGCCACTCTCTTTGCCCGCTCTGAAGGCATAATTCCGGCTCCTGAGGCATCGCATGCCATCAAGCCGGCCATAGACGAAGCGCTCAGATGCAAGAAGACGGGAGAAGCCAAGACGATATTCATCTCCCTCACCGGACACGGTCACTTCGACTTGGCTGCCTACGATGCCTATAACGACGGCTTGCTGGCAGATTACGAGTATCCTGCAGATCTTGTCAAGCAATCGCTGGCCAAATTGCCAAAGGTTTGATGGCAAAAAGAACAGGAAAGATAGGCTTTGTTATCAACCCCATTGCCGGAATGGGGGGATCAGTGGGCCTGAAGGGAACAGATGGCCTGGCAGATGATGCAGCAGCCAGAGGGGCAAAACCGCTGGCTGCATCACGAGCACGCCTCTGCCTGCAATTGCTTTCCACCGCGGCGGAGGATCTCTTTTTTTATACAGCCAGCGGCGAAATGGGCGAAAGCGAGCTTGAGAAGAGCGGCTTGTTATTTGAGGTAGTTTACAGAGCCAGAACCGGTGAAAGATCCAGCTCCCAGGACACAAACCATGCATGCCAGCAATTTCTGGATCAAAATGTCGATTTGATTCTTTTCTGCGGGGGAGACGGAACTGCGCGGGATATTGCCGGAGTTGTGGGAATGCTGCCCATGCTCGGAATTCCTGCGGGAGTTAAAATGCATTCCGGTGTTTTTGCCATCAGCCCTCAGGCTGCCGCAGAGCTGGCTATCGGCTATGTGAGAGGCGAGCTGGAAGCGAGAGAGACAGAGATCGTAGATGTGGATGAGGAGCTTTATCGAGCCGGAGAACTGCAGACCAGGCTTTATGCTGTATCACGCACGCCTTACCGGCCCGCACTGGTGCAGGAGAAAAAGAGGATCTACAGCTCCAGAAACGAAGAAGAATTCAAGGATCAGATAGCTCTCTTCGCCGCAGAATTCATGAGAGACGGTTCGGCTTATATTTTGGGAGCAGGCACAACCACTGCCAGGATAGCCGAAGTGCTCGGCATCGAGAAGACGCTGCTCGGAGTGGATGTCGTAAAGAACGGAAAGCTGCTCATCAAGGACGCCTCCGAGAAGGATCTGCTGGCCATGCTGGAAAATGAGACGGCGGTTAAGATCATTCTCAGCCCGATTGGCGCTCAGGGCTTCATTCTGGGGAGGGGCAGCCAGCAGATCAGTGCCGCTGTCATAGAGCGTATAGGAGAAGAGAATTTAATAATAGTATCCACTCCCCATAAGCTGGCTGAGCTGCCGCGACTATTGGTGGACACAGGCGATTTGCAGACCGACGCTGCTTTATCAGGAAGGAGATTGGTGGTCACCGGTTATCGAATGGCCCAGAGGAAGGAAACCGCGGCGGCGTCAATGCTAAAAATCTAGTCCTGTTGATGCTTGGGCATTATATCGAATGGAAAAGCAGGCCAAGATGAATATATTTATATTGAGAGAGCAGCCTGATTGCAGTTCATGAATGCTCTATCGCTAATACCTATGATTTTGTTGCTCCAGGCCGCAGATTTCGATATGCAGGGCACTATCACGGATGTGATCTCTCCATCCTGTCTTTTAATTGGAAACGATAGGATAAACCTGGCTGATGTGGATGCTTCAGGACTAAATGCCGGACAATATGCTTATCTGATGGATGATTTAAAGAGCAGCCTTAAAGGAAAGGATGTATTGATTAAAGGCGGATATGTCTATTTAGATTTGATCGGAAGTTATAATTCGCAAAGCATTAATGAAATGACCCAGAAGGAGATATCTGATCTAAAGGACTTATGCATCTATGGTTATATTACAGACTGCTGAAATATGATTGCCTAGATATGATCATCATTACTGAGTATAATATTGCCAGGCCCTCATGATATACTTCCCATAGAGAATCCAGATAAGAACAAATATTCCAAAAATAATATA
>DAONES010000242.1:0-2346 GCA_035403205.1 Methanothrix sp.
GGAGAATCCCATCGGCTTTTCAGTGCTGGTGCTCTCCAAGTTAGCCCGGTTGGCCGGCGCCTCGGGGATTCACACCGGGACGGCGGGCGTAGGCAAGATGGCCGGCAGCCCCGAGGAGGACGTGACGGCGGCGAGGAACATCCTGAAGGTCGAGGGCAAGGGCCACTTTTTCACCCAGAACTGGGGAAGGATCCCGCCCCAGGATGAAGACGCCGTCAAGATGGTCGAGATGGACGAAGCCCACGGCGTTGTCCTGGAGGACGACTCCTGGCGGGGCCTCAAGAAATGCTGTCCGATCATCTCCGGAGGGCTCAATCCAACGCTTCTCAAGCCCTTCATCGATGTCATGGGAGGAGTTGATTTCATCACGACCATGGGCGCCGGCTGCCACGCTCACCCCAGAGGGACACGCACCGGTGCCATGGCCCTGGTGCAGGCATGTGATGCCTACAAGAAGGGCATGGAGATCGAGGGCTACGCCAAGGATCACAGGGAGCTGGCTGAGGCCATCGAGTTCTTCGGAAAGAAGAAAAATAGGTGATCTTTTTATCCGGAAAATGGCTCTTCGCCATGTCGGGTGGGCAATTGGCTTGCAGCCGGTGGCTAACGACTTTTTCGCCACAGAGGACACAGAGCACGCACAGAGATGAGCCAAAAACCAAATCTTCTCTATCTGTGGCTCCTCTCTGCGCTTTCCCTGCGTTTCTTGCGTGGTACGAAATGCCATCTTTGTGAGTTCTCTGTGCGCTTTGTGTTCTTTGTGGTTCGCGTCAAAATACTTAAATAAATTCAAAGCCAATATAAATTTAATCGCACTTTGGAGAGGCTTGATTATCTGCACTACAAACGCCAACAGAGGCAGAGCTAGCTCGCCGGAAACGACTTGACGGAGGCAAATAACATGCAAAAGATCATACCGCATCTATGGTTTGACAGAGAAGCCAAAGAGGCTGCCGATTTCTACTGCACTCTGTTTCCCGACTCAAAAGTCACGAATCTGACCAAGCTGCACAACACGCCGTCAGGTGATGCTGATATCGTATCATTTGAGCTTTCCGGGCAATCCTTCATGGCTATCAGTGCCGGGCCTGTGTTCAGGTTCAATCCATCGATCTCATTCTTCGTAAATTTTGATCCATCAAAAGACAGGAATGCCGCAGAGAATCTGAAACGATTATGGGAGAAATTGATCTCCGGTGGAGTGGCACTTATGCCCTTGCAGCAGTATCCGTTTAGCGATCTCTACGGCTGGGTGCAGGACAGATATGGACTGTCGTGGCAGCTCATTCTTTCAAATCCCCAAGGCGAGGAGCGGCCCAACCTTGTCCCCTCCCTCCTGTTTGTGGGAAAGGTGAGCGGCAGGGCTGAAGAGGCGTTTAGTTTTTACATGTCGGTCTTCAGAAATTCCAGGATGGGAATCGTAGCCCGCTACGGCAAGGGTCGGGAGCCGGACCGGGAAGGGACCGTAATGTATGGCGATTTTATGATCGAGAATCAGTGGTTTGCTGCCATGGATAGTGCGTACAATCACGATTTCAGCTTCAATGAGGCTATTTCATTCATGGTCAACTGCAGTACTCAAGAAGAGATCGACTACTATTGGGAAAGGCTTTCCGCGGTTCCTGAGGCTGAACAATGCGGCTGGCTTAAAGACAGGTATGGCCTGTCCTGGCAGATTGTGCCTGCTGTGATGAACGAGATGATGAAGAACGGATCCCGTGAGCAGATAGATCGGTTAACTCAGGCGTTCTTGCCCATGAAGAAAATAGATATTGAAAAGTTAAAAGAAGCATACCGGAGAGAAAATTAAAAGGATTACAGGAGGAGGAAACGCAAATGGCAAAGAAAATGATCGCGTCGTTGCATAGCTATGCCCGCTGGCCGGGTCTGCGGGAGCGCCCATCAGATGGGATTCGATGGCCTCTTTGATCTAATTCTCTTTCAGCGCTTTCCTTCCAAGATCAGTGAGATAGACCTTCGAGATGGCATTAGGTAGTGTCAAACTCGAAGGATACTCGCTGGTCATGACGTCTACATGCCCGGATTTCTTCAAGATATGAAGACGATTCCCCAGTTCGGTTTCATCCAACTTGAGGACGGCATTGACTTTGACGGGGCTTATGAAACTCTTAGGAGAGACTGCATTTATCGCCTCTAGAATCTTCAAATCGATGTCTTCCATAAATTCCACCTACCAGGGGGATTCAACCCTCCCATAAATCCATAGTCATTTCATGATAGTATTCAATCCTCTGGGGGACAAATTTTAGAACCACGTATTCTGGATTCTCAGGTTTCTGGAAATAGGGTTCAAGTTTCTTATCCCAATACTTCTTTTTCGTATCA
>DAONES010000243.1:0-2313 GCA_035403205.1 Methanothrix sp.
GCCGGGATAGCCGCGGTCCACCAGGTGCCGGACATCCCGGGCGGCCTCCCTGAGGACTAAATCCGCGTCCCTGCCGAACGTCTCACCTCCTGATAGAGATCTTTTCCGTGGGCATCCACTGCTACAATCATGGGGCCGAAATTCCGTGCCTCAAAGGCCCAGAGCGATTCGGCCATGCCCAGCTCAGGCAGGTGCACGGCCAATACCACAAGCTGCCTTGCCGCTGCGGCACCGCATCCGCCCGGATAGGCCAGATAAACTGCCTTATTCCGGAACGGCTCGCCAGGAAGGCCGCCCTTACCGATTATTGCCCGAACACCGTTTTTCAGGATCTCCTCGGTGTAGCGGGCCATCCGTCCGCTGGTAGTAGGCCCGGCGGACAGGACCCGGTTATCCTGGATGATCGGCCCGCAGTGATAAAGGGCCGCTCCCTCCAGGGACACGGGGCATCCTGCGCGGCGCATCAGGGCATGGGCCTTGTCACGTGCAGTAAAGAGCGGGCCGCTCAAAAATACCACATCTCCGGCCACTAGCTTTTCCACGTCTTCGCATGAGAGAGGGGTCTCTAGACGATAGGTGGTCATAGAACCATCTCCGTTGCGCTGCGGCTCGCCCAGCACTGAAAGTTTATGGCCACGGGAAGTGATGCTGTGTGGCATAAGGCAGTCTCGATCTTTATGCCAAGAGCAGTGGTGTCCCCGCCCAGGCCCATCGGGCCGATGCCAAGAGCATTGATCCTCTTCAAGAGCTGCGTCTCCTCCTGGGTTGTGCCTGGCATATTCAGCAGGGCCCGCTTGGCCAGGCGCGCCGCCAGGTCGAAGCTTCCTCCCAGGCCGATGCCCAGAAAGAGAGGCGGGCAGGCATTGGCCGCCCTTTCCGCCACCATTCTCACAATGAAATCAAATGGATCGTCCGCTGGGTTGAGCATTCCCACCAGGCTCATGTTCTCAGAGCCGGCTCCCTTGGGAAAGGCAGTAATGGATAGACCTCTGCCGTCCACATAATCCAAGATAATATCCGGCATGCCAGGGCCGGTGTTGTCCCCGCTGTTCTTGCGGGTTAAGGGATGGACGGCATTGGGTCGCAGCGGGATCTTTTTCGTGGCAATTCTCACTCCCTCGGCTATCGCCTCGTATATGCTGCCGTCCAGGCGGAGATCCCTGCCCATTCTGACATGAAAGATGGGTAGGCCCGTGTCCTGACAGAGAGGCAGCCTGCTCTGCCCTGCGATCCTTACATTGTCCAGCATGAACTGCAGATGCTGCCTGGCAAGAGCATTGCTCTCCCTGTCCGATGCCTCCTGAATTTCCTTTAAAACCCAATCCGGCAGAGATGTCTCCGCCCTCTCCAGGGCGCGGACTGTGGCCTGAACCACTCGATCACGCAATTCGCTCATGCTTTCTGTCCCTTCTTGCCTGGCTCGATCTTGATGGGTTTGGATTGCTCAGGCAGCTTGAGGTTGGTCAGCTTGCCCAGAGCCCTTTCCATGGCATCCTTGTGCAGGTCTCCAGAGGTATGAATGCCGCCCGGCGTTCCTCGCACCGCCCTGCAGGGATACTGCTGGCAGAAGAGGCCAGTCATGGAGGCCGCTTCGTCGACCGTCTTTCCTGTGACTCCGGCTGCAGCATGCCAGGTGGCTCCGCAGGGCGATCCGCGCAGGACCTTCACCTTGCTGATGCGCCCGTCCTTTGTTTCGACCTCCAGCTCAGGTTTGCCAAGCTTCCTGGCAAACTCATCGAGGACGGGAACGCCACATTCTTCCAGGGTGCAGCAGATCTCATCCACCTCGATATGAATGCCGTACTCCTCGGCAATCCTCTCCAGCTCGCCAATTGAGCCGGCCCGGCCAATGCCGCCGGGGATTATGGCGGCCTTGACTCCCGCTTTTCCAGCCAGTCGAACTATCTCTGGAGTCAGGTCTGGATGAAATGTATAGAGAATGAGAAGGTCCGTCTGGAAGATCCTGGGATCAAGGTTCAGCTCTTTGACAAACTCTTCCGGGTCCTCGATGAAGCCTGGCAGCACCTGGGGAACCTCCACTGAGACCACCTCAAAGTCGGTTCTGGTCTGGATGGTATCCAAAAGGCGCTCGCCGTACTTTCCTCTCTTAACTACGCCAACAAGCATGAATTAATGAATGAATGATGGTAGTTTATAGAGATTTGCTAAATCAACCTGGCACGTCTTTATATCGAAGCAGTTGCATTGAGTGGTACTGCAATGAACGAAATAGAGACCCCTGGCGGCTCTGGCCGATGCATTCCCTCCATTCTCATCGCAGGCACCCACAGCGGCGTGGGCAAGACTACCGTC
>DAONES010000244.1:0-2312 GCA_035403205.1 Methanothrix sp.
TCATCGCTGAGCACCATCGTCGTAGCATTCCACCTCCATCCAAAGAGCCACATGTCTCCCGAACCCCTGCCAAGGCTGGTGATGTCCCCAGAGAAGATGCTCCTGTTGCTTGAATCGAGAATGCTCACCGCGACCTGACGGATTTCTGCCGCATTGACCAAGATGCTGAAATTCTCTGATCCGGAGGATGACACATTCTCCTGAGCGCTCACCTGAGGCGGCTCAGGAGAAGGCACAACGTAAGTTGATGAATGCAGATAATAACGCAGGGTGTCGTTGTCCGCAACCCGGATATCCATGCCCGGCCCAATGTTCACATCTGAGTCTTTATTGAGATTGATGCTATCCGGATTGACCAGGATCATCTTGTCTGGCTGAACGCTTACGATCTCCATTTCTCCAAAGCCTGTTCCCGGATCGATCGGAAAGACATACCGGTCCGATATTTGGAATATGCCGTCCAGCACTGCAAAGCCGTAAGTGCCATTGTTGAAGATGTTGCCGAAATGCAACATTATTATGGGCATATCGTTGATGCGATCCAGATCTTTCTTGTAGACGTATGTTGTATTGGATTTGACCACGGAGCTGTCTACCATAGTCCCTTCTTTTCGAAGCTGGAGAAAGAGGCTGTCATTGCTGAAATCCACGATACGCATCTCATAGCCGTCCTCAAGTGAATAGTTGCCGGCGAGGATTTCTCCCTGCGGCTTGGCATCAATCAGGACCCTGCCCAGGTCATCGTTCTCCAGAAGGCTAAAGGAAGGCGTCTTTCCCATGAGGCTGGAATCATATCCTGCAAACCATGGCGCACCGAGGAAGCTCAAGACAAAGTAATATCCCCAGGGTTTGTACTCAAATTCCTTAGCCTGCAGTAATGTCGTGTATTGAAAACCGCTTTGCACCACGGTCTTATTTTCCTGATAGACCGTTGGGGATCTGGCGGGCTCTATGGTTCTGCCTGAAGTGCCAAAAAAGGCAAGGGTCTCAGCTCCCAGTGATTGATCCGGATTGAAGTAGAAACCGCTGTAGTTAAGTGAGTTCCATCTGGCAACTACAGAAGCTTTGTAGTCTCCCATGATAACTGGAATGGACGAGGTCGCGCTATAAACAGGACCGCGAATCTCATGCACGCCGTAGTCGAAGAAAGCGCCAACAGGATAATAGAGAAGCTCGGGGTGGTCTAGGACGATCAACTTCAGGTTAGGGGTCAGAGGTATCTCAGAGTCCCTGATTAGGGAAATTGATGCTTTATTTGCCAATTCAATGCCTTCCTCGGATACTTCGAAGAGCTTCATATTGCCGAGCAGGCCGCCTTCAAAGAGCACGATCTTTGGCACATCGCTGATTTGGAAGATGCCGTCGACCTCGGCAAATCCCTCTCCGTTTGCCCCGCGCATGGCATTGGTCAGGTGGACCAGAATCACCGGCAGGTCGTTTACCTTGTATACAAAATTTTCCCCAATGGCAACCACAGAAGCATAGATTGGTTTGCCATTCTTTATCAAAACAAAATTGACCGATCCTTTGGTATCAGAGATCTCAGCTGCACCCAGGAGATACCCCTGCTGAAGAGTGATGGCCTTGCTGTTGGTCAGAGTCTGGGTACTGTCTTCGTCCATCAGCACCTCTCTGAGCTCTCCCTTGCTCAATGAGCTGATTTTATCGGAAAATGAGCTGGCAGGATAACCGGCAAGATACGGCTTGCCCAAAAATGCCACGGCACAGAAACTGCCCCAGGGGTCATACTCAAACGGCTGCATCCATGTCTTTGAAGAATAGACGATGTGGCCTTCTTCTGCACTCCTCTCCTTAACATCAATTCGCAGCTGCTCTCCGCCCAGATCCTTGTCAATGTCATAGTAGAACCAACCGAAGTCATCCGCCCGCCAGACGTTGCTGATGTCGCTGATATGACCGCGCACAAACGCCGCTTCCACCGGCTCCTGTGCAATGGAATTCGAAACCAGCACGAAAAGCAGAGCAAACATTGCTGCTGCAGCCAAAAGCAAGATTGTTCTGATCTCCATCTACCTCTCAAGAATCATTCCTGGGCAAGCTGTATATCCTATGGATGATGTACATCCGCAGCGGAGTTAGATGTCATCTATTAAACACGTTGCGATATACGGCAAAGGCGGAATCGGCAAGTCGTGCACAGCTTCGAACGTAGCCGCCGCCTGTGCCGAAGAGGGTCACAGGGTATTGATGGTGGGTTGCGATCCCAAGAGCGACTCGAGCATAACGCTGGTGGGCAGGAGGATTCCCACCATGATGGACCTCATCTTAGCCGGAGGAGAGATTCGGGAGAA
>DAONES010000245.1:0-2272 GCA_035403205.1 Methanothrix sp.
GAGAATTCTTGAATCGGGAAGATAGCTATTTATACAATGTCAGTGAGATAAACGCAGCAAAGGTGGGATAGGATGTACAAGCGGATATTGATTGCCACAGATGGATCAGATAAATCAGCGAAAGCCGCAGAGGAGGGCATGGAGCTCGCCAAGGCACTCGGCGCACAAGTCACAGCACTCTATGTTGTTAATGAGGTTGTTATCGCCAGTGCGGTAAGACAGCTCGGTGCAGACAGAAAGGAGGTCGAGGGCAAGCTGGAGAACGCTGGCAGAAAAGCAGTCGACTCTCTGAAGGCCATGGGCGACAAGGCAGGCGTAGCAGTTGATGCAATTGTCAGAATCGGAGCTCCCGCTAATGCCGTTATTGATACCGCAGGAGCCGAGAAGGCTGACCTGATTGTCATGGGAAGCCATGGCGAGTCCGGCGCTTCCAAGCTGCTCATCGGTAGCGTAGTGCAGAAGGTCCTCTACTGGGCAACGGTCCCAGTGCTGGTAGTGAGATGAGATTTCATGGAAGGATTTGTATTTGCTGAGTCCCTGATTTACACCTCATTTGCAGTGGTGTTCGTAGTCGGTGTTGTCCTGGGATTCTTTGTGATCAGCCTCATCGGTTCAAGCTGAATTCTGCTCATTGGATAATGGAGGCTGCCGGAAAGATCCGGGCAGGCCTCTTGTTTTTGATTTTGTTCTCATCCGATTCTCTTCGGGCATTCTTCTATTTTTACAAGAATAA
The DNA here is from genome assembly GCA_035403205.1 of Methanothrix sp. GTDB lineage: Archaea > Halobacteriota > Methanosarcinia > Methanotrichales > Methanotrichaceae > Methanothrix. The sequence goes on from DAONES010000245.1 coordinate 734, forward strand.
TTTCGCGATTTATTTAAAAATTTAGTTAAAAATGGCTAAAAAAGTAATTAAAAGCTAAAAGTACCTTCCTACCGTCTCCAAACACCTTGCCACCAGGTCCGCAGCCCGGTCGATATCGCTGATGGACAGAACCTCCACTGGGGAGTGAATGTATCGCGCTGCCACGCTGACCACTCCCGTAGGAATGCCTGACTTGGTGAGGTAGATGGATGTGGCGTCCGTGGTTCCTCCGTCTGATGCTTCGATCTGGATTGGTATCTCAAACTCCCGAGCGGTTCCTACCATCCACTCGATTATCTGGGGAGTGGCAATCAGGCCACGGCCAGAACCGTCAGCCGCCACGACCACCGGACCTTTGCTCATCTCCACGGAAGCATCCTTCTTTTCAATGCCCGGATGGTCACCGGGAATAGTCACATCCGCGGCAATAGCGACATCAGGGTCCAGGTTGAATGCGGCAACCTTAGCGCCCTTCAGACCCACCTCCTCCTGCACCGTAGCCACGGCATAGATAGTTGATTTGGATTTGGTTCTCTTCAGGGCCTCGATGATGATTATCAGCCCTGCCCGGTTGTCGAAGGCTTTGCCTGTGACCCTGTCGCCCTGCAAAGATGAGAATGTCCGATCAATCGAGATTGGTGTGCCGGGAAGGATGCCCAGATCCTCGACCTCTTTTTGGCTGGTGCAACCGATATCGATGAACATGTCTTTAGCTTCGATGATCTTCTTTCGTTCATCCTCCTTCATGACATGAGGCGGCTTGCAGCCGATGACGCCGATAACAGGCCCGGCTCTGGTATGAATTACCACTCTCTGGTTGAGAAGCGTCTGGTCAAACCAGCCGCCGATGCGAATAAAGCGGAGGAATCCTTTTTCATCGATGTGTTTTACCATGAGGCCGATCTCGTCGGCATGAGCCTCGATCATAACTGAGGGGGCCGCCCCCTTCTTAGTGGCAATGAGGTTTCCCAATTTGTCTAGGCGGACCTCATCCACATAAGGCTCAATCTCTTCCTTCACTATTTGCTGGATTGATCCTTCCCAGCCCGAAATGCCATGTGCATTGCTCAATTTTTCCAACAAAGATTTGATATCGCTCATTTGATCATCTCTTAAATCCAAATAGCAGGTTTTAAAAACATAAGCTATAAGCTGCAATCGCTAGGCTGTCCTCACCCTTGCGCCCTCATTCCTGGCATGGGTGATGAGGACCTCTCCGCCCACCTCGCTCATCGCCTCGCGGGCAGCGGCCTCGATGTCCCGGCCCTGGGTGTCGGTTATGGCATAAACTGCCGGCCCGAAGGATGAGAGGCCCGCACAGGCTGCTCCCGCCTGCCTCATCTGCTCCATCAGCCTGCGGACTACAGGATGCTGCAGCATTACCTCAATTCTCTTAAAGCCTATTTCCTGCACCCGGTTGATGGCCGCCCCGAAATCGTCCAGGCTCTCTTCGACAATGGATGGCGCCATGCGCACCAGGATCTGGTAGCACAGCTCATGAACCTCAGCCACGGGCAGAGGACAGTAGTCCCGGAATAT
>DAONES010000246.1:0-2200 GCA_035403205.1 Methanothrix sp.
TCCGATATCAAATGACCGCTTCAGGCTCCTGCTCCTCAGCATCATAATTGTGGCATTATTGGCTGCCTCTCTGAGAGTCATCACAGGAATTGAGGAAGCGGGACGGTTTGCCTCTCACCCAATCAGCGGAGCATTCTCAATTGCCTTTCCGCTTCTGGGGCAGGGAATCTTTCTCGTGCTCTACCTGCTCGGCCTGCTCGTGGGCTGGCACCAGGTAGCCGGAGGAGCCTATGGCTGGCTGGATCTAGGAGAAGGCGTAGCTGTAGCAGGCCTTGGATACGCAATTGCCGAGTCAATCGTATTCAGGCAGAAGAGAGCTACTACCCGGAAGGATGAAACTGCCAGGAAGAGCCTGCACATAGCCTCAAATCTGTTTGCGTGTCTAATGATCTGGGGGCTGGGGATTGAAATGACGGCATACATCGTCTTGACCGCAGCATGCATCGGCATTCTGCTGATGCATCTTGCTCTGGCTGGAACGAAGATCCCAGGCATGGAAGAATGGATCAGGAATGTCGGGAGGGAAGGGGAGATCCCTGGAGAAGGTGCATTGTACAATGCCCAGGGGATTCTTTTCGCTATCAGCATCTTGAGGGATCATCCAATGGCAGCTATCTCAGTGATACTCATACTGGCTCTGGGAGACGGTCTTGCCACCTTTGCCGGAACAAGATACGGACGGCACAGGCTTCCCTGGAACAGGAGCAAGAGCATGGAAGGCACCATAGGATTTGCATTGGGAGCCTCCTTTTCATGGATGGCGATGCCGGTCACGGAGACCGCTCTGATAGTAATTCTGGCGGCACTTATCGAGTCCCTCCCCCTGAGAGTAAACGACAATATTGTCCTGCCGGCTGCGGTTTCATTGATGTATTATCTGGCAATATAAGAAATAGTATTAATATTATATTATGCGTTATGAGAAACCTCACTGATTTTGCCCTTCGTCTGGAATACGAAAGGGTCAAAGATCTTGGAGATAAGCTGGTTGATATTGGGAGTAGACTGAATTGGGAAAGCTTCAGACCAACGCTTGAGGCTATGTACAGGAACAATACCGAATGCGGCGGCCGACCGAATCTCGTTTAGAGTATTTCTTGGCACAACAGAGACGGTTCCGGATTCCACAACGATATGGAAGTTTAGAGAACGCCTTGCTGAGAAAGGTGTAGACCAGAAAATTTGGGCTGAGATGCAAAGGCAGCTCGAGGCAATGAAGCTAAGACCCGAAGAAGTAAGGATGGGACGTGGGCGAAAAAAGGAAACAAATCCTTCTTCGGCTACAAGCTGCATGATACCATGGATGAGAAATTTGGTTTGGTTAGAAAGATAGAGGTCACAGCTGCCAATGTCCATGATAGTCAAGTAGATTTAGCAGAGAAAGGAGAAGTTCGATATGCGGATAAAGGATATTTCGGGGCCAAGACTAAAGGATATGATGCAGCCATGAAAAAAGCAACGCGAGGCCATCCTCTAAATTACAGAGATGAAATGCACAACAGGCGAATCTCCAGTAAAAGGTCACCTGTCGAGAGGTTCTACGCGTTCATTAAGTGTGTCTGCAAGGCAGGGCATGTCGCTGTTACCACAATTCCAAGGGTTAGAGTCAAGATGATAATAACCGGTATCGTTTTCAACGTATATAATCCGAATTCGGCCAAAAGCAAATTAGACGCATAGCGTTAGCTGTCAAAAGAACATGAAAAATTTGATGAAAATAGGAGATTTTGGAGGCAATAACAGAGAAAAGTAGATCGAAAACGTCAAATTATTAACGGAGTTCGTTATAGAAACCATCGACCTCAAGTTAATCGGAATCCTCTACAGGCTCCAAAGTATCGCAAAAAGCAAGATTGGAATCAACCAGAGTACTCTGGCTCAAACGATGATTGAAGAGGTCAACGAAAGTCTCTCTCAGTCGATCAAATGGCACAAGCTGATATTGATTTAAATAGACTGCAACAGATTTCAGACGAGTTCCATATTGAATCGGATAGGCAACTTCTTTGGGAAAGGCTGCTTTGTTGAGGCATCCGCAATTGGGACAGATCTTGCTTTCAGATTTATGCTCGAATACTTCCACGTTGATAGGCGGCAAATCAAATACCTGACGCCGCTCGTAACTTGCCGCTTTTTCATCGCACAGGGTTTGCCACTCGGTTTGCGCTGGCCTTTAATCTTTCTAAAAGTATCTGTAGAT
>DAONES010000247.1:0-2178 GCA_035403205.1 Methanothrix sp.
GCTTCATCTGATCAGCCACAGTCGCCTCTCTAAATAGCCTCTTATATTCCTCGATAGCTCCTGCCATTCTATCACCACTCACAAATTCACAAATGTGTAATTGTGTGCATTAAGTATTTAAAGCTATTTATTTTTCATTTACATTTTATATACAATATGAAAGAAAATCTCTCAATCCCACTCAAAGATGATATAACTTCATGGGACGGCACTGGCATCCAACGGCCTTGAGCCCATATCTTTCGCGAATAAACTCATCAAATAAGATGTTCTGGATATCAAAGCCGCGGAGATAAAATTCGCCATGAGAATTGATTGGCAGATTAGAGAAGAGAAGTTAAATAGCTAAGAGTGAATATATTGTCAACAATTGAAAATTAGGAGATGGCAGAGGATGAACGACAGACTGGCAGAATGGAATGTGCGTGAAGCCGACTTCCCAATATCCGGCACCGTATATGATCAGCTCAAGTTCTTGCTCAATTATGCAGTTCTCGCTCCCTCCGGGCCAAATACCCAGCCCTGGAAATTCTCAATAAAGGATGATGAGGTTTTCCTGGTTGCTGATTATAGCAGATCTCTTCCCTCTCTGGACCCTTCGCACAGGACCCTCTACCTGAGCCACGGCTGCGTTCTTACAAATCTGCTTCTGGCAGCCGAGCACTTTGGCTTTGCATATGATGCCAAGTGCCTGCCGGATGGCACATCTGGCGAACGTACTGCATCAATAAGGTTCTCCAAGAAAGCGGCGCCCCGGAGATTTCCGGACCTATTCTCAGAGATAACCAGGAGGCACACAAACAGAAAGAGCTTTGAGCAAAGGCCCATAGAGACGGAAAAACTTCAAAAGTTAGAGGATTACACCAAAGGAAAAGGATTCCGGCTCGATATACTTACCAGCGATGAAGGCAAGGCCGAAATGGCAGATATTCTGGCCCGAGCCCAGAAAATGCAGCTTGGGAATAAGGACCTTCGAAAGGAGCTGGCTGCCTGGATAAGGCCGAACAACTCAAAAGAAAAAGACGGCCTGCCTGGCTACTCCTTTGGCTATTCGGATTTCGAATCATACCTCGGCTCTTTCATTTTTGGCACCCTGGATATGTCTTCCTCCCGAGCCAGGGTTGAGACCGCTAACATGTTAGCGTCTCCAGCTGTTGCGGTATTGTCCGCTGAGACGGATGATAAAATGACCTGGCTCAAGGCGGGTATAGTATTTGAGACATTATTCCTGATGGCAACCCGAATGGAGGTCAGATTTGATCTATTCAGCCAACCGATAGCCCTTCCAGAGTTGAGGAATGGAATGGCCAAAATTCTCAATGTGAAATATCCACAACTGCTCATTCGCATGGGATACGCAGAGCCGTCCAGACATACTCCTCGAAGGCCTGTGGAAGAGGTGCTGGTGGACTGAATTTTTCATTTTTCATTTTTATTTGCTCAGGGCAAAGTAAGCCAGCAGTGCCTCCAACTGAATTCTCTCGTTAGCGCCTTCAGTCATGCGAAAATCGATCTCCCCGATGCGGTCGATCAGCCGGACCTTCTCCTGATCGGAGATATCCAGGTCCAGCATGGCCCGGTGGATCTGAACAACCACATCCTGCCCGGAGAGCCCTTTGGAGAGCAGGAGATCATCCAGCGCCGCCCGCGCCCCCACGAAATCCCCGGAAAGAGCAGTCTTGATGAAACTGCGAATCTCCTCAGGCTTGGCGGTGGAGGTGATCTGGTAGATCGTCTCCTCATCAACCTGATCGCCCAAAAGGGCCGCTGCCTGCAGGGCATTTATAGCCTTTCGCATGTCTCCGCTGGCAACATACTCGATAGCGGATAGCCCCTCCTCGGATACTATCAGCTTCTCCTCATCGGCGATGAACCTGACCCGCTTCTTAACAGCCTCCGCCGAGAGGGGCTTGAATCGATAGACCGCACAGCGAGACTGGATGGGCTCAATGATCTTTGAGGAGTAGTTGCAGGAGAGTACGAACCTGGTAGTGGCCGAGTAGCGCTCCATGGTGCGCCGCAGTGCGCTCTGGGCGTCATTGGTCAGAGCATCGGCCTCGTCCAGAAATATAACCTTGAAATCCGCATCACCCAGAGGGGCCATGCGGGCGAAATCCTTGACTTTGTGGCGGATGATGTCTATGCCCCTCTCATCGCTGGCATTCAGCTCGATGAAAT
>DAONES010000248.1:0-2147 GCA_035403205.1 Methanothrix sp.
GGCGCTTCCGCTCTTGCCGTTACCGGGGTTATCGACAAGTTCGTCCTGAGCAAGTATGTGCGAGACCCTCTCGCCTACCTGGCTGCTCTCGTGGTCATGCAGCAGATGCTCATTGCAGTCATCCCGCTTTATCTGGGATGGGGTTTTGTCTATCCTCAGACCCTTTACGCCATGGCGGCAGGCGGCATTCAGGTGGTCCTCTGGGCTGCCTACCTCCTGGCTCTTCATGTGGAGGAGACGAGCCGGGTGGCAGCCATGGTCTTCGTCTTTCCGGTCTTCGTCTTCCTGGGCTCGTTTCTCTTTTTGGGTGAGACCCTGGCAGCCAAGGATTATGCCGGAGGTGCCCTGCTGGTGGGAAGCGCTCTTCTGATCTCCTACCGGCCTGCTGAGCCTGGCGGCCCTGCAATCATCTCTCCCGCCCTCAGGTACATGGCAGTCTTCTGGATCTTTTCGGCAGTCTACGCTCTGGCTGCCAAATACCTGCTCGACTTCATGAGCGAGTGGCACTTGATTCTCTGGTCGTCTCTGGGCAGCCTCCTGACAGTGCTGCCCCTTCTGTCCCGAAAGCCAGCGCGCAGGGAGTTTGCCGCCTACTTCCGCCGCGGCCCGTTTCTGCTCTCCGCTCTCCTGGCGGACGAGGTCTTCGACTTTCTGGGAAGGGGGGCCTTCATCTTCGCCTATGCCGTCGGATCGGTTGCCTTGGTCTCCAGCGTAGCCGCTCTTCAGCCCTTTATCACTCTGATCTATGTCATCGTCCTGGGGCTGTTTGTTCCCGGAGTCCTGGAGGAGGAGCTGGACAGAAAGACGATAGCCCTGAAGACGGTCGCGGTTATCCTGATCATTGCCGGAGTGTATCTTGTTTCCTGAACTATTGGCCTCTTGACATTTTAGCCGCTCTTTGCTTCATTACTTTCGCTCCACGCACGGCTTGATCTCATATTCGTTGAGCTGCTACACTATGCTATGGAAATTGAGCTGAATCCCGCAGTCTCTCTGCAGCCTGAGACATTCAACGTCCTGGTATCTCCGGCAGAGATGCTGATCGGTGCCCTGAACAGCCATCTGGATTTGCAGCGCTACAGGGTCCTCTTCGTCTGCGGCAACTATTCACGCATCCTCAGCCGGCTTGATCGCCTCTTCACAGAACTGGAGATTCGCCGGGCCTTCACCACCTTCCAGTTGATGACCGTTCTTGAGGAAAACCACCACAGCGTCCTGATCATCGAGCATGACCCCTCTCTCTACGAGGATGCGAGAGAGATGGTCGAATATCTGGCAGAGGCACTCAGGCAGACCTCCAGAGGTGCAACCATACTGCTCTACTCGCCCGCCCTGGACCCCCATCTGGAAAAGATGATAAAACTGGCTGATCGGGTATTCTGCTTCTACGAGATGCCGAAATCTCCCTCAAGAGCCAGGTCGAAGGCGGAGATGAAAATGGCCGGATCACAGGCCACACTGGAGGTGTTCACATGAGATTCATGAGACGAAAGGCAAACACCGGGCTGCCAAGGCAGGTCAATACAAAACAATTGGAGCTGGAGACCGCCAAAGAGATGCTGGCAGAGATATTTCATGCCAGGCGGGAGGATGTTGAAGATATGATCCATAGCAGGCTGGAGGAGCGAAGCTGCCGCCATGAGTGCGTGAAAGAAGAGAGGCTCTGGCCTGTCAGCTTTTATCTGAGCGAGGGTTAGACGGAATCCAGAAACAATGAAATCATGGGTTTATTTGATCATTCATCTGCAACCTGATGGTGGGGTATTCGTGACCCTTAGCGCTCATACATAATAAATATATTTTTTTCGTGAAGGCCGGTGGGCCGATGTACTTTAGATCACACTCAGAAACTCACTCTCAGAAACGGCGAGGCCAGAGCGAGTAAGGCCTACCAGGAAGCGGAGTAGCGATTCCATTAAAGCCCATTCCTGCAGCTCCTGCATTCTTTGCGTTATTGGTGTAAGCGGATTTGATTCCAGCCTCTATCGCCCGCACCGTTGAGATATTCCATTTGTAGAGTCGCGCATCATAGTACAGATTAAGCAGAGCGCATTCTTCACTGCCTGCATCTCCAACCGCGTCCAGGAAATCTTCTACATCATCTTTGCGCACCCCGCGACGGGATGCAAACCCATCAATTTCCACGG
>DAONES010000249.1:0-2144 GCA_035403205.1 Methanothrix sp.
GCATACCCTGATGAGTAGTTGGGGCTTTTCTGAATCTCCTCGTAGGCCACCTCGAAGATCACCGCCGGCTTGATCTCCACATCCATGCCCTTCTCCATAATAATCAGCTCACGGAACATCTCAGTCAGCTCGGCCAGAGACTCATCGGTAAACCCCGTGGCCACAAATCCCATATCCAGGAGGTTGCCGGTGGCAGTATCCTGACAAGCCAGCCGGTAGGAGCCGAGCAGGCTAGCTCTGCGCCCCTCGCCCCATTTTGCTCCTATTACCACCAGGTCGAGAGTCTCCATGATCGGCTTGATCTTCAGCCAGTTCTTGCCTCTCTTTCCAGGAGCATAGACTGAGGCGGGATTTTTCAGGATAATGCCTTCGTGGCCTGCGGCTAACGCCTGACGGTAGATCTCCTCTGCTTTCTCTGCGCTTGCTGAGACAACCTGATCTGCCAGTATTCCATGTTCAGCGATATTCTCCAGCAGCCCCCGTCTCTCGGATAGTGGCAGATTGGTAACGCTTTTGCCTTCCAGGTAAATCAGATCAAAGAGAAAGAGCCTTAATGGAATCCGCTCGGCAAGCTTTTCTACATTGTATTTTCTGCGAAATCTCTTCAGGATGTCCTGGAACGCCATTGGCCGGCCGTCATTGCCTATGGCTACTGCCTCCCCATCCAGGATGGCGCTCTTTGCCCTGATCTCTCTTGCAGCCCGGACGATCTCTGGCAGAGAGGCAGTGACATTCTCCAGCCTGCGGGAGAATATCGCCACATGATCTCCTTCTTTATGAATCTGCACCCGGGCACCGTCATACTTCCATTCGATTGCTGCGCTGCCAATCTCTCCCAGGGCGGATGGGATGCTCTCGCCCAGCTGGGCAAGCATCATCTTGATGGGCCGATCGATCTTGACCGATAGCTGCTCAAGAGTTCCCCTTCTGGCATTGACCGCCACCAGTCCTATATCGTTGGTGAGGTTGTAGGCCTGCTCGACCTTCTCAGCGTCCGCTCCGCTGCCGGAGAAGGCCAGGGCGATGGCATCGCGCATGCCTCCTTCGCCAATTCCTATCCTCATGTCCTCGATGGCCAGGCGGGCGATGTATCTCGCCTCCAGTGGCCCGGCCAGGCTGAAGAGATATTGCAGGTTCTTGATCCTAATATCCTGGCTCTTCTTGCCGGAAGCGCGAGCCACAGCCAGAAATCTCTCCGAGACATCGCTGATGGAAAGCGGCTGGGATTCCAGGAATGCGGCAAAGCCGAGCGGCCTTCTCTTCTCCACTACGCCCGCGGCAACCAGTCCCGGATCGCCGGTGGCCCGTAGCATCTCGGTGATTTGGCCGGTAGAGCAGCCGCAGGCTTTTGAGAGTGCCTCGTAGAGTATGCTGGGCCCGACGCCCATCACCAGATTTTCGCTGGGAGCAAAGAGGGTGCCCATTACATAGCTACAGGTGACAGAAAGCTCAGGCTCATCCAGGCCCGAAAGGAATGCTGCGACTAGGTTGATCTTCTCCAGTGAGCCTGCTGTCGCCTCGACCTTCTGACAGAGCTGTGCAAGGGCAAGAAAGCTGGTCATTTAGAATATGGCATCGATTCGTTTTGTCCGGTAGATGCTGACGATGTCCGTCAGAATGGCAGAAGCCGTCTCGATTGACCCGGCGCCAAGACCGGTTACGGTTATAGTCCCGGATAGATCGGTGTAGATTGCCGCGGAGTTCAGCGTTCCGGAGACCGCTATGGGGCTTCCCAGTGGCACCAGAGTGGGCCGAACGGTAAGGGCTGGCACATCGCCGATCAGCTTGATCGCATATCCCCGCTTTTTTGCCAGGGCAAGTGCCTCGGGCGTGACGCCGGTGATGCCGGTTACATCCACATCGCTATACTTGATGTTCATGTCGAAGAGCGAATTGGCCAGGATCACCACCTTTCCTGCGGTGTCCACTCCCTCAACATCGTAGCTTGGGTCGGCCTCGGCAATTCCCATATCCTGGGCCTCGCTCAGAGCATGGGCATAGGGTATGCCTTCTTCTGTCATGCGCGTCAGGATGTAGTTGCATGTGCCGTTGAATATTCCCCGGATGCCGAAGATGGTGTTGCCAACCAGGGTGCGTTCCACCAGGCTGATGAGGGGCATGGTGCCGCCCACAGTGGCCTCGAA
>DAONES010000250.1:0-2123 GCA_035403205.1 Methanothrix sp.
GAGAGGACAAACTCCCTCGCCGCCGTGGTATTTCGTCCGTGAGCTTTTGCCTTCTCCTCAATCAGTGCGACGATGGCATTGGTGGTCTTGCTGTCATTGATGGGCTCGGTTTCGCCTAAGGCCGAGAGCCGCACCGGCTGGGCCGAGCCTATGATGCAATGCGGGGCCATTGCCGCCACGTCGGAGCCCATCAGGATGAGAGTTCCTGCCGACCAGGCAGCAGCTCCGGCGGGATAGACGTAAGCTATTACCGGGATCTCAGTCTCTTCCATCAGCCGGAGTATCTCGTAGGTCTCGGTGAGGCCGCCGCCGGGAGTGTCCAGCAGGAGCATGATTGCTTGAAAGCCGCCCGCCTCTGCGTCCTGCAAGGCGGCAGAGACGATATCGTCGCTGGCCGGCGTGACGGGGCCTTGCAGATCCACCGCCAGGACTGCTCCGGAAGAAGCCTGAGCAGCAGGAATGGCAGAAAATAATAGCAGCAGAATCAATATGGGGCAGAATACAGGAGCGCTGATGGCTGTACTGCGCTTTCCTGGAAAAGAGATCCGGCCCGTTATTCCTGTAATTGCCGGACTGGACCGGATCTTTTCCATTCCATCATCTCCCGGCTCTTGCAGCCTCGTTAATTGCTTCTTTCAGAGCCTCTTTCTTAGCCTCGTCCTTTCGGGTTGCCTCTCTTTCGGAAAGCTCACGGTTTAGGGCGGAGGTCAGGCCCACCATGGAGCCGGTGGCAGCGTCGCCGCTGGGCGTGACCACGATGAGCGTCTTCTCCCTGGCGATATCGACCAGAGTCTGCAGCTCCCTCAGCTTGAGGGCAGAAGGCACCTCTTCATAAAGCCGGGCGGCATCGGTCATGGTCTTTGATGCCTGGAATTCGCCGTCTGCCAGGATTATGCGTGACCTCTTTTCCCTTTCCGATTCCGCCTGCTTGGCTATTGCCCTTCTCATGGACTCGGGCAGAGATACGTCCCTGAGAGTGACGGCAGTAACCTTGATCCCCCAGGGATCGGTATGCTGATCAAGGATCGTTTGCAGCTTCTTGTTCAGTTCGTCGCGCTTGGAGAGCAGGTCGTCCAGCTCAATCTGTCCCAGGACATCACGCAATGTGGTCTGGGCGAGCAGGGAGGTTGCCAGCTTATAGTTTTCTACCTGGATGATGGCCCGGGACGGGTCGACAACCCGGTAGTAGATGACAGCATCCACCTCCACGCTCACATTATCTTTGGTGATGACCACCTGCTTGGCTACATCGATGGTAAAGACCCTCAGGTCAAGCAGCATGACGCGATCGATTATGGGTATGATGAAGAATATGCCAGGGCCCTTCACTCCGGAAAAGCGCCCCAAACGAAATATTACCACCCGTTCATACTCTCGAACGATCTTTATAGCCTGCGACAGGATGATAAACGCGATCAAGAGCGTAATCGGAGTGGATAGACCAATATCAGCCAAATAAACACCGAAATATCAATGGTGCTTTTATCTTAAATAGATACCCTATCGCATGACTCGTTCAAAAATCATGCGATGGATGAGCAAATAAAATAGTAAAGTCCGGTCCAGAATAAAGACCTTGGAAGGCCTATTTCTTGAACTCGGTGTAGCCGCACTTGCCGCAGCTCTGCCGGTCGGCGTGGCTGGCGAGGAATACGCCGTTTCCGCACCTGGGACAGACCGCCCTCTTGGACTTGATGGCGTCTCCGGATAGCTCATAGAATCTGGATGGGCCGTTAGCTGCGCCCTTCTTAGCGCCCTTTTTAGCAGCCATTTAGCTGGCCTCCGTCTTGGCTTCTTCTGGCTTGGTGAATGTATTGCGCTCAACAATATGGGCTCTCTCTATCTCTTTGGCTCTCTCGGCGGTCTCATAGATCTTGGCATATCCGATCGTCTCGCGCTTTCCAAACTCAGTCTTCAAGTTGTCGACATAGACCAGACCGACCTTGGAGTTTTGAGTAGCCGCCAGCCTCTCCACAACACTCTTTCTGGAAGGCGTCGCCTCATCGAAAATAACCTTGAAAACAAGCTCTCGCCGGTTCAAGACGGTGTTATTCGTCTCTTCTATTATCTGAATATCCAACTTCATTCCTCCACAATCATTTGTTTCATGAATTTCTCTATAT
>DAONES010000251.1:0-2095 GCA_035403205.1 Methanothrix sp.
ATGTCCTGCGCGCCGTCAAGGACATGTTTGCCATGCCTACGGCTGCCTACCAGGTTTCAGGCGAGTATTCCATGATTGCAGCAGCGGCAGCTCAGGGCTGGCTGGACGAAAGGGCGGCCTTCCTGGAATCTCTTGCCTGCATCAAGAGAGCAGGCGCTGATATGATCATCACCTACTGGGCCAAGGAGTATGCGAAGCTCGGAATTTGAAATGTTCATATCCTGCGGCAAAAAGGGGGGCGGCATTCTGCCACCCCTATTATCTCAAAAAAAGCTTTTCTAAAAGGTCAGTTCGATAGTCCTGCCCGACCTTACATCTTCTTCGCTCACATCAACATTTTTCGTCTTTACGCCTGCTTGATTTCCTGAGTAAATTAAATATGGGCTGATTGCGTGGCATCCACCCTCGCCTTTTGTGGAATAAGGAACTCTTATCTCAAATGAGTCGCCTTTTGCCTGCCCCTCATTGAGGTAAAGAAATTCCCTTCTCTGATTAGAGGTCATATTGAGCAGGGCGCCCACCTTCTGATCCGAGCCGGTTTTAATCTTTAAGAGCGCCCCGGGAACATACTCGAAGATCTTGACCTCGGCCTTCGCAGGGTTTGATCCCAGAAATGTCTTCGATTCGTAGACCAACCGGAAGTGACCGGTTCCAGCTCCATCGAATAAATAGAGCTTTCCCAATGTCGTATTATAGAGCTTTTCCGTTGGTGTGTAAACGATATCCGAGCCATAGTCTTCATTTTTAATGTAGGCAGTCAGATCCTTATTGGCCCAGGTGGTCAGAGCGGCAAGTTTGCCGTAGATCAATTTATTATCCACAAAGACGTATCTTGATCTCCTCGTGTCCAGCACGGTGGTCGCTTCCTGCTCATCCTCAGACAGATAGAACTTGGCAGCATCCTCAACTCCCGTCTGGAAATTATTGGCTACTACCGGACGCTCCGCCAGGTAAAGGATCCAATTGCCATAGTCCCACCAGCTCATGACACCATACTCGGGGACCTTGTCAGGTGACTCAAAGAAGCTGGTCGCATTGCTGTTCTCCTTTAGCCAGAAAAGAGATTCCGCCCAATCACCCGCTGCTTCCGGCGGATAGCTCGCCGTAAAGGAAGCTGCATCCCAGGCGGTGGGCAATACAAGAAGCAGGAGCATTATCCCTGTCAATAATCTGAAATTTCTCGCAGATGGCGCTTGCTCACCATCCTGATATCTTTTATTGATTTCGCCTAATAATGAGAAGAATAATATGCTTACCAGGATTCCCATAGCGATCGATGATATATAAAGGAACCGAGACTGACCCAGGGTGAGAATGATTGTGGCAACCATCCATACCAAGAGCAGGATCTGGCCCTGTCTCTTAAAACCGGCGCTGCGACGGATGAAAATTGCAGACGCAGCCATTCCTCCCAGGGAGAAGATAAGATTGCATCCCAGCAGAGAAAATGCAACGAGAACGAAGGTATCTGCATCATAGATGAGCGGTTCGGCCTCTCCGATCTTTCCGATCATCTCTCCGCCCCAGATGTACTGCATGCCGAACTGGATCAGACCACCTACACCGAAAAATCCGCCGTAGAGCTCAGAGGTAATGGCAAATGATGCAGTGAGTATCAGGATTGTCAAAGGAAACGCAGTCCAGGATGTCTTTCCCCTGGCAATGATGTGAGCGAGGGCAAACATTATGCAAAGGGCAGCAATCATTGCACCAATTCCCACGAAGGATGCATAGAGCCAGGCAGTACTTCCAAATGGCAGAAGCAGGATGAAAGCTGTGGCATAAGCAGCCAGAAGAATTTTCGCAGTCTCATTAGACGATTTGCCCTCTTTCAAATCCAGTGTTATCTGGACAGCTGCATAGATAAGGAATACTGCCAGGTAGATATCTGCCCCCTGCCAGGTATATGCCAGGAGGGCCATCGCAACACCAGTGACGAATGCGAAAATGAATCTCCTCTCTTTTCGGCAGATGGCCATGATCATGAAGAGAAGCGAAATGATCGAAAGCAGCACCTCCAAACAGTGGTGGTCCATGGAAGCAAACATGGTATAAAGGAGATAATATGGCGCCAGAGCGGCCATGAATGCGGCAA
>DAONES010000252.1:0-2072 GCA_035403205.1 Methanothrix sp.
TACCCAAAAGAAATAGACTGGCGATCATTGCCGAGAATAAGGATGCCGATGTGTCCATGAGGACGGCAGTCTCTCTCGGCGTTTTTGATAAGAGCCGCAAGATAATAAAGAGAGACGGCAAGGTAGAGATTCCGGTCATACAATCCGTCCCCGGCTATGAGCATACTATTCAAAAAGATCCGGTCTATTACAGGAAGACGCCGGACCTCTACCATTCCCTTCAGGGAAAGATTCCCCAGGAATGCATCGATCTCCTTCCCAGCGGATGGTTTCTATTGGGAGATATAATAGTTGTCAAGATTCATCCTGGCCTAAGAGAATATGAGAAGCACATTGGCCAGGCCCTTTTAGACTTTTATCCTCGCTGCCATTCGGTCCTGGCTGACGAGGGCATTTCCGGCCCCTTTCGAGAGCCGGCGCGAAGGCTTATCATCGGCGAAAAAACTCAGACCGTGCATAGGGAAAACAAGATCATATTCAATCTGGACGCGAGAAGGGTGATGTTCTCTCCTGGCAACCTCACCGAGCGCATCCGAATGAGCCGTCTGGGCAAGGGCGAGTATGTGGTGGACATGTTTGCCGGAATTGGATACTTTTCCATTCCCATGGCTGTGCACTCTCGGCCGAGAACGATCATGGCAATCGAGTGGAATCCCAATGCTTACAATTTCCTCTGCCAGAATATCAGGCAAAATCACGTGGAAGATATCGTGCAGCCTGTTCTGGGAAACTGCGCGAAGGTGACTCCGGAAGGAGTGGCAGATAGAGTAGTGATGGGGATGGTTCAGGTAACCGACCGGTATCTGCAAAAGGGCATTTCCGCCCTCAGGACTGGGGGGGTACTGCATTACCATCAGACCATTCCCACCCGCATGTATCCGGACGCGGCCATCAGGGATGTGACCCAGGTAGCGGAGGCGATGGGCTGTCGCGCTGAGATCCTGGGCCATGTGCTGGTCAAGAAGTTCTCACCAGGCGTGGTTCATGCTGTGGTCGACGCCCGAATCGATAGGGATTTCTAATCGGGGCGGCCATCTGCAATTATGATCGTCACCTGGCTGGGACACTCATGCTTCCTGCTTGAAGGCGGGAAAGGTCCCTCGCTGCTGCTTGATCCTTTTTATGAGGATGAGGTGGGCTACGGTCTCCCACCGATCCGGGCGGACATTGTGCTCATAAGCCATGACCACATGGACCACAATAACGCGCTCGCTGCTGGAAGGGATGCGAAGCAGATCTCCGGCCCCGGCAAATATAATTGCCTGGGAGTGGATATTCTTGGCATAGAATCGTACCATGATGCAGAGTGTGGACGGCTGCGAGGGGCCAATACCATCTTCTGCTTTGCGCTGGACGGCATAAGGGTCTGCCATCTGGGCGATCTGGGGCATTCTCTGAGCCAGGATCAGGTGAAGGCCATCGGCGCAGTGGATCTGCTCTTTCTTCCCGTCGGGGGAAGATATACCATTGATGCCGCTGGCGCGAATGCGGTGATTAGGCAGCTAAAACCGGCCGTCTCTGTGCCCATGCACTATCAAACCCGTTCCCTGTGCTTTGATCTTGATCCTGTAGACGTTTTTCTAGAAGGCAAAGGTCCGACAGAGCGGCAGGAGAGACTGTTTTTAGATAAAGGAGAGCTTTCTCATGCAGGCAGGCCCAGACAGGATGTTAAGGTTGTTCTCCTCAGCTGCCCCGGGGCGGAAGGAGCCTGTCGATCGATAGATTAATAACTACCTGCTGCAAGGGTAGTGGCGAAGCCCGGTAGTGTAGCGGTCAATCACAGGAGGCTCTGGACCTCCCCACCCAGGTTCGAATCCCGGCCGGGCTACTTTTCTATAAAGAACTGCCTTTGGCGCAGTTTCTGCATTGCGGCAAAATAGTCTTCTGTAGACCCATTAGCCTGGAAATTTGCCTGGAAAAGAATAACTTTGATATTGCCTTTTTTTAGGGTTCGATATGATCTCTTTTCAGCTCATCTATTGCATCCGGGGTGAGGCAGATTTCTGCCAGTTGAATTGCGCCCATTGAAGAGATCATCCTGGTCAGCATCTCAGAGATGGTGCGTCCAATAT
>DAONES010000253.1:0-2037 GCA_035403205.1 Methanothrix sp.
GGCGGAAGGCCCGCAGCTATGAGCACTCCTGCGGGCTGCGCCCCCATGGCGGCAATGTCGCTCAGGTTGACTGCCACTGCCATCCAGCCCATCTGCCAGGGATTCATGATATCAGGAAAATCCGTCTTTCTGTGCAGCATGTCTGTGGTTGCTACCATGTACCTTTCGCCTGCGTCGATCACAGCGCAGTCATCGTTCTCCACGCCACCCAGGATCTCGGAAATGCGCGAGATTATCTCTCTCTCACTAAAAGAGTCTCCTGTCATGAATGCTTGCCTTCTTTTTTATCGCTTTTATGCCTCTTCACCTGGAAAGGCTATTGTATTTTAAGGTTCCACCATTTGTATCATGCCCGATTACAAAAGATTATTCATTTCATCAATGCTCATTCTTTTTGCTCTAATAATTCCTTTCATGCTTCTGCCGGCATCTTTTGCAGAGACGAGGGTCTGCTCTCAGGGTTGTGATTATTCAACAGTCCAGTCCGCGCTCAATGCCTCATCCTCATCTTCATCCTCATCCACACAGGAGTCAATCATTGTAGAGAGCGGTCGGTACAATGAATCGCTCGTTATCGGCAAGAGCGTATTTCTGCGAGGGCTGGATACGGGCAGTGGAAGGCCCGTTCTTGCTCCGCAAAGCGGCAGGATAATACTGGCCGGTTACGGCGCGATTCTCCAGGGCTTTGTGTTGGCCGGACCCTCAGTTCCTGATGGCCAGTCTCCCGGCGTCGAGGGCTGCACTCTGGAGGTTGTCCTTCCTGCAAACATCTATCTCAATAATTTTGCAGGCAAAAGGAGCGTCTGCCCGGTAGATCGAGCATCCTGGAATTCCAGTGACCGCATCAGCTACCAGTACAACAGCCGGGTGCTGAGAGGACGTCTGGGCAACTACTGGGCCGATTACAATGAAACTGATGAGAATGAAGACGGAATTGGCGATCAGCCTGTGATACTGAACGAAAGAAATATAGATTATTATCCTCTAATGTCCCCTGTGGAAAACTACCGGATACCTGAGGAAAAGCAGATAAAAGCAGAGCTGATTGCTGCCAGGGTAAACGAGCCTTTTACCATCTCCCTTCACGCCAATCCAACTGCCGGTTATGAATGGAACGCCGATTACGATTATGTTCTGCTCAAACAGGAGAGTGCAGGGTTTGAAACCGCCTCTTCGGATGCTCAGCTGGTTGGTGTCGGAGGGTCTTCCGTCTTTGTCTTCCTGCCCCTTAAGCCGGGAAAGAGCACCATCTACTTTGTCTACAAAAGGCCCTGGGAGAATATTGCGGCAGACACGAGGGTCTTCCATGTAGAGACCTCGGCCTGAAGCATATCCAATCCTATGCTTCTTCATTTTCTCTTCTTGCAGCAATATCGGGGGTTGCTATCATCAGCGAGAAACCAATCGCGGGGAACTGAATTGCGCCTTAAAAAAAATTTCTGGAGTCACTACTCGCTCTCTAGCTCAGGGAAGACAAAGGTCTTGCCTTCCGGATACTTTATTCCCAGCAGATCGAGGTACCCCTTATAAATGCCTACAGGATCAATATCTGCATCGGGGTGCATCAGCTTGGCCATGAAAGCGGTTCCTGCGACGCTTCCCGGACCGTAGAGCATCTTGCGGTATAGTATCCAGACTTTATCGTTCTTGATTGCAGGGACCGATTTTCCGCCGGTGCGGGTCATGATCTCGTCTCGAACCTGCTGGGCGGCGATTGTGTTGCTGGAGGGAAATGCTCCCCAACCCAGAACGTCATCGGATTTAACCTGGAATATGACATCCGGATTCTTGCTGATAACTTCCTCCCAGCTGGTGGTTATGGACTCATCCGAAGAGGATCCGAATATATTGAGCCCTCCGGCAAGCCTGATGCTCTTGTCTATATCGGATGCTCCTCCATTGGTCTTGAGTTCACCCAATCCCTTGGGCTGAGTGTTTTCAAAATAGACCCTGGGAATGTTTTTGCCTTCGACTGCATTGGAAATGGCCTCTTTCTGGGAGTTCTTCCAGGAGATATACTCAGAAGCCTTATCCTCT
>DAONES010000254.1:0-2036 GCA_035403205.1 Methanothrix sp.
AATCATCAAATGCCTCAAAGCAGAACAGGCCCAGAAGGAACCTCACCTTTTGTGCAAGCTTTGCAGCATATTCATTCTGAGACCGGCAGAGCAGACTTACCGCTTGCACTGTGCAGGCGGTGCCCACTAGGGCTACATTTTTTATGCTCTGATCCTTGACCAGATCCTTCATTGATTCGAGAATTGCGTTGCTCGTGTACTTACTTCCTGCGCACTTGCCCAGATCCTTTGACTCGTAGACCACCCGCGGGTATGGCTCCTGAGTCCATCGGTCCAGTCCCATGACCAGAACACAGTCCACAAGCTCCTCCTCAAGAGCTGCAGAGAGAAGAGCAGTGACTGCTCCTCCATTCTGAAAGTGAGCTCCGCCGGTCATCGACCTGGCATTCTTGATCTCCAAATAGTCTCCCAGGAGATTTGATGTGGCGATTTTGTCGGCATTGGCCTTCAGACGCGGGCAGGCATCAAGACATGCTTTGCACTCCACGCAGGGATTCATCTGATAGGGCCGGCCTGCCTTCTGGTCAAATTCGAGAGTTCCGGCCAGGCAGACGGCGATGCAGCCCCGGCAGCCTGAGCAGAGGTTCTTCTCCCATACCTGATCCACAAGTTCCTGATAGGGCAGAATTGCAGAGGTGATGGTATATATCTCAGTATCGGTTTTTAGCATATGATATTCCTCTTATCGATTGTTTCAAATATTCTTGTACACGCGTCTGGTCAGGATCTTCACCAGGGCGATCACCACGAAGGAGATGGCCACCAGAATTATGGCAAGGCATAGTGATACGTCCAGATCTCCCTGCATTGCCGTATAAATGGCCAGAGGCATGGTCTGGGTGCGTCCCTGGAAATTTCCCGCAAACATGATCGTGGCCCCGAACTCGCCCAGCGATCTGGCAAAGGCCATGATGGCACCGGAGAACAGGCCGTTCATCGCTATGGGCAGGATGACATGAAAGAAGGTGTAAAAGCGGGAAGCGCCCAGAGTGCGGGCCGCATTCTCGAAGGCCGGGTCCACATCCTCAAAGCTGGTTCTGGCCTGGCGGATGTAAAAAGGCGATGAGACAAAGGTCTGAGCCAGGATCACTGCCAGGGTGGTGAAAGCTATGCTGACTCCCAATGCATTCAGGTGCCGTCCCACAATCCCCATCCGGCCAAAGGCCATGAGCAAGGCAATTCCTGCCACCGCCGGAGGCATGATCACTGGCAGGTCTATCAAAGAGTCGGCAAACTCCTTTCCATGATAATGAAAGCGAGCGCTAACGTAAGCAATGGGCGTTCCCATCACCACAACCACCAGGGTTGTAATGGTAGAAGTGATGAGACTGAGGCGCAGGGCATCTATCACCACAGGATCGTGCAGAGATCCGAGAGTGGTATAAAGCGGGCTTTTAATAAAAAGCGCCAGCACAGGGAGAGCTATGAAGCTTATGGCAGTAATCAGCAAAACGGCCAGAATGGCTTTAATGAACAGATTCCGGCTGCAAAAAGAATAATGATAATCGATGTTTTCCTGCTCTCTACTGGCCGCATCAGAGTTGCTTCTTTTATGCCGGCGGCCAATGTCTTGGTTGGAATCCATCGATCTCTCTTTCAAATGATCACGCTATATGATCACACTACAGTCACATGATCAAACTATACTGTCATCGATCGCTTCCTCGGCTTGTATTCTTTCTAAGCCGTGGCTCCTGCAACGGGTGCTGTGGCGGCAGATGCTCCGTTTCCAGCTGGCTCAGGGATGCTTGCTGCTGGAGAAAAGCCATACTTTTCCAGGATGGCGCTTCCCTCTTCGGACATGACCAGCTTCATGAAATCCAGGCTCTCAGTCGGATATTTGGATTGCTGGAGGATTCCCATGGGGTACTCAGCGATGATATTGTATTCATCCGGGATGTCGATCTTGTCAACCTTGCTTGCCAGATCCTCGGTTACATCGGATACGTAGGCAAATCCCACATCGGCTTCGCCCAAGGCCACCTTGGTTACTACGTAGTTGACTGTGGTCTCCTGTGATATCACATTGGAGAGCA
>DAONES010000255.1:0-1988 GCA_035403205.1 Methanothrix sp.
ATCTGTTGTAGGTGAAAGTAATCATGTAAGGGGTCCAATTCCTCCCCACCCTAAAGGATGGGGACTCCTTGACCCCTTAACCCCGCGAGTTGAAAATTATGGATAGTGCACTATGGATAATGCGCTCAGGCCAGGCTCCTCTCCAGGAACTCCGCCAGATCCTCAATGCTCTCCATACGCTCATCTAGTGGGAGTGCCTGCCCGGTTCGCTCGTAAACGACCTCCCAGGTGCTGTAGTCCCTCAGCCGCATAACCGGCTCGCCTGCGGGAGTTGTTGCCAGAATGGTCTCAAATAGCATCCACCGATCGCCCTCCCGCTCCACTTCGAAGTTCTGCGAGGCTCCGCAGCAGCCGCCGTAGAGGACATCATCCACAACATCGATATACAGCCTGATCCAGGAGAGGCATTTGGAGTAGCGATAGACTCCATCGGCTATGCAGTCGGGACCATCCCATCCGGATAGTGGCATCATCACAGGCGATCTGCAGGATGAGCTTATGGTTCTTGCGCATGCAATTGCCAGATGAGATAGATCCAAAAATTCTTCTAGATACACCGCAGAATACAACTCATGCCTGAAGTCGTGCAGCTTGCCGAGCAAAAGCCAGAAGGAAGGGCAAAAGCAGCCGAGTCCCAAGCCTCTTCAGCCTCCGCTGCTCCCAGGACCAGCTGGTCAGGAAGCCTGAGGATCGGCCTGGTGAACATACCGGTCAAAGCCATGCTTATGACCAGAGACCTGCGCATCAGCTTTCGCATGCTGCACAGGAGCTGCAAGACGGCCATCTCCTTCAAGCGCTTCTGCCAGGAGGGGGAAGAGGTTCAGCTCGCCGATATCGTCTTCGGCTATCCTCTGGGCGATAACAGATATGCGGTCTTGGAGAAAAAGGAGATTGAAAACGCCCGGCCCGAATCAAAGAACACCATAGCTCTCGATAGGTTTGTCAACTTCTTTGAGGCCGATCCGCACTATTTCGAAAAGACCTACCTGCTCCTGCCGGACAGAAGCGAGGAGGCCTACTCGCTCCTGAGAGCTGTCATGGAGAAGACGGCAAAGGCGGGCATCGGCAGGATGACACTTCGCACTCGCGAGAGGCCGGTCCTGGTCCACTACTACCGGCAGGCGCTGGTCGCCACAACCCTGAGGTATCCGGAGGAGGTCTCTGACCCGCAGGTATATCAGGCCATCAGAGATCTTCCCCGGCCCAGGGAAGAGGAGATGGAGCTTGCCATGCAGATCGTGAAAAGCCTGAGCGGAGATCTGGACCTTTCTGCCTACCACGACCGGTACAAAGAGAGGATCGAGGCCCTTGTCAGTTCAAAGATGGATAACGCGGTGGCCGTTCCTGAGAAGAAGAAAGGCAAAACTCCGGCCAAGAGCCTCATGGAGGCCCTGCGGCTAACGGCGCAGTCACTGAAATAAATGACTGAAAATGTTTCCCATTAAGCCTATGCTGGCGGTATCGGGCCAGCCATTCAGCTCGGCAGACTGGATATTTGAGCCCAAGATCGACGGCACTCGCTCTCTGGCAGATGTTTCCAAAGAGGGCGTCCGCCTCTACAACCGCAGGCAGATCGACATCACCTCTCGCTATCCTGAGATCGCCGCCGCTCTTGTCCAGGTGGGATTGGAATCAGGTCTCATGCTAGACGGGGAGATCGCCGTCTTCGTGGACGGCAGACCGAGCTTTGCCGCCCTTGCAAGGCGCGAGCACCAGAGCGATAGGATGCGGATTGACTACCTCGCTTCCACCCTTCCGGCGAGCTACGTGGTCTTTGATATCCTCTTCGCAAAAGGCAGAAGCGTGATGGAACTGCCGCTCCGGCAGAGAAAGAGGCTTCTTTTGGAAGCTCTCCCGGAGAGCGAAAATGTGACCATCTCCGACTCATTTGCAGAAAAAGGTGAGGACTATTTCAAGGCCGCTCTCAAGATGGGCATCGAGGGAGTGATGGCCAAGAGGCTGGACTCTATCTATCAGCCGGGCACAAG
>DAONES010000256.1:0-1975 GCA_035403205.1 Methanothrix sp.
GCGGTGCCACCCAATATCAAGAGCCTCAATTATCTGAACAATATCCTGGCAAAGATCGAGGCCAACATCAAGGGCGGCAACGAGGCCATAATCCTCGACTCAAACGGACTGCTGTCAGAGGGAAGTGGAGACAATATATTTGTTGTCAAGGGAGGAAAGATCCGCACCCCCCATACGATAAACAACCTCAAAGGCATAACCAGGGACGCAGTCATGGAGCTGGCAGCTTCTCGCGGCTATGATCTCAGGGAGAGCGATATGGGACTGTTTGACCTCTACACTGCAGATGAAGTGTTCGTTACGGGAACCGCAGCAGAGGTTGCGCCAGTTACCAAGGTCGACGGCAGGGAGGTCGGAAACGGCAAGCCCGGACCGGTGACAAAGGATCTCATGGCGGCCTTCAAAGTGCTTGCCAATTCCACAGGCACAGCCATACACAAGTAGTATAGAAAATACATATAGACAATATGGATCGAGGGATTTATCCCCCATCCTTTTCGCTTTTTAGCCTGTCAACGCTCTCACAAAGACTTTTCTTTTTCTGGGGCCATCAAATTCGAAGAAGAGTATCCTCTGCCAGGTCCCCATGACCAGCATTCTCTTCTCAATGGGAATCACAAGGCTATTTCCAAGAAGCGTGGCCCTCAGATGAGCATGAGCATTGCCATCACCCAGATCATGCTGGTAGCCCGCGCCCTGAGGGACGATTCTTTGCAGAAGGCCAAGGAGATCATTTATCAATGCGCTATCAGCTTCGTTTATAACCAGTCCAGTGGTAGTATGAAGGGAATAGACAAGCAGTACTCCGTATTCTGCTCCGCTCTCTCTCAGGGCCCGATCAACCTGATCGGTGATGTCAATAACTTCCACCGATTTATTGCTTTCAATCTCGATCATAGTAATATCCTCAAAATGATATGTCTCCAATGGCACAAATTTAATTCATTCGACTTTGAACATCAAGAGGAGGATCCGGGTTTATTCATCTCGAGGGGATGGATGACCTAAAATTGCTAAGAAATCCCGGATCCAATGATAACCTATCATTGATCATATATAAATTTTACTGTATAACGCGCGGAAAATTTCATCTAAGAGAATTCCGTCCGCACGACAAGCCATCCGATTGAAAAATGCTGAAGATAAAAAAATATCATTGCATAAAACACCGGTCTACCAGTTAGCGAATGCTCATTCTTTTCCGTATTATGCAGTATGTTTGCGACGAAAAGACAGACAGAGTTAACAGGAGAAATGGATCAATATCACAGAATCATATGTGCTAGATAGCCGGCGGCCTTCAGCAATAAAGCTGTAGAATGCCGCGAAATGCAGCCATCGTAATGGAGCGCAAAAAATATGAGAGGCACCAGCCAATTAGGAATAACACCGAATGTGTAAGCGTAGATAAGAATGCATGCGGCCCATTCATTTTGATTTTTAAGGGATGCATATAATTACTTGACAAAAAGATTTTTTATTAAAATTATGTCACAACATTTAACACTATTAATTATTTATATTTTTAGAGCAACAATTTAATAATAAGATCATTCCATTTGGAGTTCAGGAGGGAAATAAGACTATGCAAGAAACGAGGAAACAAAATACAGAAACTTTAATCCTCAAAGACACTACCGCTAATCCGGCGCCTCTTGGTCTTCTTGGCTTCGGACTGACCACGGTACTGCTGAATATCCACAATGCCGGCTACTACGAGCTAAACTCGATGATCCTGGCTATGGGAATATTCTATGGAGGCCTCGCCCAGATTATCGCAGGAATAATGGAATGGAAGAAGAACAACACCTTTGGGACCACCGCCTTCACATCCTACGGCCTGTTCTGGCTCTCACTGGTAGCTCTGATCTTCCTGCCTACGCTCGGGCTTGCCCAGGCTACATCAAAGCCTGCATTTGCAGCTTACTTCTTCATGTGGGGACTCTTTACCTTCTTCATGTTCATTGGAACCCTG
>DAONES010000257.1:0-1939 GCA_035403205.1 Methanothrix sp.
TGCCCAAAGCCTCCCTGGGGCATACCAGGCATTACATGCCGCTCTACCGGGAAGCTACTACTATGGTTATCGATACCTTCGCAGCGATTGACCGTGAAAGCCGACTCATCATTCACTGGCCGCAGGTAGATCTGAGCAACGAGGAAATGTCTGCTTTGTCGAAGCTACTGGATCGAATCGGATATCTGGGCCGGGCAGAGTCGTGGATTGAAGCCCGGCTGGCAGAAGGTCCTCTGGTGCAGGCAAATTGCATTCCGCTAAAAGAGGATTCGGCTCTTCCGGATGGATTTGAAGGTATTCAAACTCTTGCGGCAATGCCCTCTCAAGAATATTTAATCTGGAGGCAGAAAGAGGTTGACGCCAGAGTATCTCGAAGGCTTGCGGAATTGGGCAATGCATCAAAACTTAAGAAGAAGGATCTGGATAAAATCGAAGAACACCTTCCGGCAGATATTTTCAGTGCGCTTCATGCTGATACTGGCGACCTCAAGAAAGCTGGATGGAGCCAGCCGCCTGGAAGCGTTTGGATGTACTATGCTAGATCGCGCGATGCCTTTGCAGTGATCCCGCGTGCAGCAAAATTTGTAGACCGCCAAGATCCGGCTACCATTGCGCGTTTTGCCGTAGCAAGCCAGGTTCCGCCAAGGCTGACCGATGCCGTCAGCTTTGCAGAGAGAGTCCATCTTTCTTTGGTCAGCCGATCACATGGTTCAACAGTTTTTACAGGTTGCGACGAATCGAAGAGACCCCTTACTGGACATAAGCATTCATTCATTTTCTGTGAGTCGAATTTGGGTTTAGGCAAAGGCAGGCGCGGGGAAATTACTCATGTTGTCGTTCATGCTCCAATGGGCTTTGAACTGAAAGAGCGGCGAGCACTTGATAGCTTGACTGCTGTCTGGGGTCATGGGGACCATGACATCCAGCTCATTCTCCTTGGAGTGGGCCAGCCGGAGGATTTCGCTGGGCTTGATGAGGGCAAAGGGGAGTCGCCAATGCTGGCTAAATCTGACAGATGGATTTCCAGAACGCCTTTTGTATCGACCCGTCATCCCAAGGCTACAAAGACTGGAGTACCAAAGCTCGACGAGAATGGCCTACAGATCGGAAGTGCTGAGCATGAGTTGCGAAGGCTGTTGATGCTGAACAATTTTCCAGCTCCTATTTCAGTTGAGCCGTTTCCTTCAACATACCTGGCCGGCCACGAAACGAGGTGGCTGAAATTTCGGCGGGAACGCAATCATGGAAATGGCAGGAGAGAGGAAAGCGGGTATGGATACGGATTCAGAATAAGATTTCCCGAGCCTGTGCAAGGCCCCATTGCTCTCGGCTACGGTGCCCATTTCAGCTTGGGCCTCTTCATCCCGGAGTCGCCCTGATCTCAGCCCACCTGCCCGCCCGCGCCTCCGGGCTCGCGCGCGCGTGTGGGCCTGCGGGGCCACCTGCAAGCCGGTTATGCCAATTCTTTAATATCATAATCGCAATAGATAACAAAGATGGTACTAGCAGAAGTTGAGATGCCTGGCTCCATCCTGGCCCTGATCAAAGTGGATCGTGACCAGTTGGGTCCATTTATAAAGCGTTCTCTGGCAGTGGAGCTATACCGGGAAGGCAAGCTCTCATTGGGCAAGGCTGCGGAGCTTGCCGGGGCAAAGAGCAGGTGGGAGATGCTTATGCTCCTCGGTGAGAGGGGTGTGCCGCTGGACTATACTGCAGAAGATGCGAAGGATGATCTTCAGACGCTCAGAGAAGTGCTGAACCGATGATAGTAATCAGCAATTCGACGCCTCTAATTGCCCTGGCAAAGATAGGCAAGCTGTTCCTGCTCAAGGAATATTTTGGCGAAATCCGCATTCCTGAAGAGGTCTATGATGAAGTGGTGCGAAGAGGGAGCAGCATGGCGGGATCTGCTGAGGTGGCTTCATGCAATTGGATAACA
>DAONES010000258.1:0-1897 GCA_035403205.1 Methanothrix sp.
GATCCTCCATGTAGCTCTGGGCCTTGGACCGGTATTTCGTCGCATTCTGCGGCATATAAATATCCTGATCCCATTGAGAGAGGGTTATCATCGTATCGATATACGCAATCTCCTGGGAAGCATTCAGAAGGCGGGAATATGCCTCTTTGGCAGTCATATCTGCACCGGTCGTATCCGCATTATTTTTCTGGTCGGCCATGCCCTTGCAGCCGGCGCTCAATGCGGCAAGCAGCATCGTTATCATAAGGATGAATCCCATCTTATGGATATTGTATCTCATACTATCCCTCTGCCCGAAGACTGAACCATGGTGACCTTGCCATATTTGCCTGTATATCTACTTTCTTCAGGTTTTTTTTCAATTGAGGAGATCAAGCTGCAATTTCCTTCACAGCTATTCAGATTACTCTTTTGCCTCTAGCATAACCTTCTTGATGTGAATGAACGATTAAATACAGAGAATGCGAATTCATGATATCAGGTGACCTGATGAATAATCCCTTTTCCTTCCCTCGCCTAAACCTCGCATTCTTCCTTGGATTGATTCTTCTAATCGCAAGCATCCTGGTTAATTCCGGCTTTGCATACGATTCATCCGGGTCGGCAAATTCATCGGGCAATGGTTTTGATTTCGATTACTCCATTGCAGAACGGTTTGCGCCGGCAAATGCAACCGGGTCCATGTTCAATATGAGCGTAGATCCGCACTGGATAGTAGGCACTCATTCTTTCTGGTATCAGAAGACAAGCAGGAACGGCCATGAGTTCGTGCTCGCAGACCTGCAAAACGGCACTAAAAAGCCTGCATTTAACCACTCACAGCTCGCCCGGTCCTTATCTCATGCCACAGGCGAGATGGTTGATCCCGCTAACCTTCCATTCGATGAGATCACCATTCGCTTGGAAAGCAATGAGATTGAATTTTCGGCCTTCAACAGAACGATGCAGTTCAACCTCAGCAGCGGCCAGGTAGACGAAGCGCCCGCAGGGAGAAAGACAGAAACAGAGGCAGGGCCGGGTGAGATGCTCTCTCCTGACGGCAGGCTAGTGGCATTTGTCCACGACCACAACCTCTGGATCAAAGTTACAGAAACTGGTGAGAAATATCCCCTGACCGTCGATGGAACAGAGGACTATGCCTATGCAGAGCGCTCTGATACCGTCAGTCATCCAGTGAGCCTGGCCCGGCTCGATGAGAAGGCAGCACCTTATCTGGTCTGGTCGCCGGACTCCAGAATGATTGCCACATTCAAAATGGACCAGAGAAATGTAACTGAGATGCATCTTCTCCAATGCTCTCCGGACAACGGCACCCGGTCCTCCCGGCCAAAGCTCTGGACTTACAGGTTCGCTCTGCCCGCTGACAAAGCAATTCCCATGTATGAGCCGGCAGTAGCAGATGTTCTTAAGAGAGAGACAATCCTCGCATCCTTCCAGGCTCAGCCGGAGGTTTCTCTGATGGACACGGATGATGACGTGCTGCAATGGTGGAGCGATAACAGCAAGGAGCTTTATTCGCTCTACGCCCAGAGGGGTGAGAAGGCTCTGCTTCTGCTCAAGATCGATCCGAAGAGCGGCGCAATAGAGAAAATCATCGAGGAGAAGGGTCGCACTTACGTTGAAGCCAACCTGGATTATGCGAGCCCGCCCAATGTCAGGGTATTGAAGAACGGAGAAGTTATCTGGTTTTCAGAGAAGAGCGGCTACGGCCACATGTATCTCTATGGCAAAGACGGCAGGCAGATCTGCCCCATAACCTCGGGCGACTGGGCTGTGAGAGAACTGCTGCTGGTGGACGGGAATAGCTCTATGGTCTATTTCACGGCAGGTGGCAGAGAGCCTGGCCGCGACCCCTATTACCGCCATCTGTACAGATGCAATCTCAGCGGCGGCGATT
>DAONES010000259.1:0-1896 GCA_035403205.1 Methanothrix sp.
GGTAGCACAGCTCATGAACCTCAGCCACGGGCAGAGGACAGTAGTCCCGGAATATATCGACCTCCCTCTTTCCATGAGCGCCTGCCGCGATCTCGGGCAGAGCGAGAACTATCTTCCATTCGCGGGGAAAGTCGTGGCGCATTGTGACCGCAGCCGGTCGGACGCCCGCGCAGGCCGCGGAGGGCGAAAAGCTCATCTTCTCCTTTCCGGGCCCGTAGCTGTGCCCGCCGTCGATCAGAAATCCGCCGGTCTCAAAAGCCGCCGTGCCGATGCCGCTCGTCCCTCCCCGGCGGATGATGCGGGCGATATCGCGCACAGATAGAGGACGGTCATAAAGCTCGCAGAGAGCTTTTCCTGCGGCAATTCCCAGCTGTGTTCCTCCACCCAATCCGACATGCATTCTGTACCCCCGGCGAATTTGCAGCCGCGCCCCTCCCAGGCCCAGATGCTTTTGCACCAACCTGGCAGCATCCAGCGCGCGATCGGAGTTCTCGCCCTGAGCCACCAGATCATCGCTCCTCTCCGCCTCCAGCAATATGTTCGGATCATCCAGAGAGATGCCCACCCCGCCGTCAACTCGGCCGCTGCTCCCAGTCAAATCGGTGAGCGTTAGATGTAGCCGCGATGGCGTCTGGATCAGGACCCTCTGCTCATCTCGGAAGCTGTTGTAGGGAAAGGTCTCCTGAATGGAGATGAGAGGCTGGCCGTGGCGGATTATCCTGTAGCTCCGGCTGAGCATGATCTCCCTGGAGAAGACGCCGAAGGCCCGGCAGTGTTCCTCGGCTGCAGAGGAGAAAGCTGTGCTCGTGATATCTCTTCGCGATTCGATGTGATGCTTCTTGAGGATCACGCCGATGGGAATGTCCGCCCGAGTAAGGTCGTCTTTGAAGCTGGCATCAAGCCGCTTTAAGGGAGTATGCGATACCGCGTAGACCAGAGCCTCCCGGCTCGCTTTCTTCTTGAGGAGAACTATCCTGAAATTGACCTCTTCTCCAGGATTTATTTGCAGCTCTCTGGCCACCGCCTCATCCGCCGGTATGACCTTCTGCACCAGGGTCTCAATCTCGATTGGGCCTGCCGTAATCACTTCCAGAAGGTTGGTTACAGATCCGTCTGTTCCAAGAAGCATCTTTTGAACTGGGCTGAGCCTTCCCACAGCGCTCTCAAGCTTCTGAATATCTCCGGCGACAGAGGGAAGTGAGGTAGAAGTGGGTTGGGTGGATTGGACCATAAAAATAAATCCTCCCGCTGGAATAAAGTTTTTCCCCTTCCAAAAGGAACTGAGATCTATGACTTCAAGAATACCGGGATTTTACAAGCTTGCCCCTTCCGAGAGGCTTGCCGCAGTGGCTGAGCAGGCCGCTATCAGCCCAGAGGATGTCGCGCAGGTAGAGGCAGGACTTCTTCTCGACCAGGCAGACAAGATGACTGAGAATGTGATCGGGCTCTTCCAGCTGCCGCTGGGAATTGCCACCAACTTCGTCATCGACGGCAGGGAGGTCCTCATACCCATGGCAACCGAGGAGCCTTCCGTCGTCGCCGCTGCCAGCAACGGAGCGAGAATGGCGCGGGAAGCGGGGGGCTTTGTAACCTCCTGCACCGGTCCGGTCATGCGGGCTCTGATTCAGGCCACGGGAATTGTGGACCCGTATGCTGCCCGCCAGGCAATCCTGCTCGCCAAAGAGGAGCTGACGAGGATGGCCAACGAAAAAGATCCCATGCTTGTCAGGTATGGCGGCGGAGTCAAGGACATCGAGGTTCACGTCATCGATTCCAAAATGGGCCCGATGGTGGTAACTCACCTCATTGTAGACTGCCGGGATGCCATGGGAGCCAATGCCGTCAACACCATGGCCGAAGCCCTCGCGCCGCGCATTGAGCAGATCACCGGCGGCA
>DAONES010000260.1:0-1661 GCA_035403205.1 Methanothrix sp.
CGGGAGAGCTCCAGGGAGTCGCCCACCAGATCGGCCACATCCTGCACCTCAGGCATCTGGTAGTTATGAGCCAGTATGGTCGCCCGGCGCTCCTCTTTTAAAGCTAGAATATCTTGTATCGCTGACATAGAACTGGCCCACCCTTTGAGAAACTATTATTTCAATCTTTTTAAATAGATATACTTAATATTATTAGCTTAATTAAAGTTTGGTTGCATTTAATTGCTTTTCATTTCCATGATTTGCCTTCACATTGCCATTCATTGCTCTCATTGACTTTCGTCTGCTCTTGTCTGCTCTCCAATCTCCCTGGCTCGCTGTAGGGCCTGCACCGCATCCTCCATCTTGAAGTCCCGCCCCTCCTTTGCCAGAAACTCGCGAAAACGCTGCATTTCCTCTTCATCTACCCATTTTGCAGCATCGGTGAGCATGCGCTCATAGCTTCTGTCTGGGAAGTACTGAGCCTGAGCACATCGAAACAGCCGATCCCGGCTTGCCGCACTGATGACACCCTTCTGCCAGGCCAAATCCAGATTAAACCGGATGTTCACCAGAGGCTCGGACGCCGGCTCATAGGAGAATGGATCGAAGACCAGCGCCACCTCATCATCCGATACCAGATGGCCGCTCTTGTAAGCCTGATAGATCCTGCCAACGCCTTCCATCCCGTAAACGTCCAGCTCTGAGGCCCGCAAGGCTCCCATGCTCGACGCCCCCAGAACCTTTGCTCCGGCGTCCAATGCATAGATCACCTCCTTGTGAGCGACCGAACACTCCTGAAAGAAGACGCCATCGATGAGCAGAATGATCTCTGCTCCCGTCCTTGCCGCCTGGTAAATGTCCCCTCGCCTGGCTGGAGGCCGATAGTCGGCATCCAGGATCTGGACTGCTCTATCCCGAGAGAGGCTTGGACCCAGGAAGACGACTATTCCTGGCATTTTTGCGGGCATCTTTACACCTCTTACCCACCCTTTCCGGGTCCACTCCGGATATCTCAAGGCCCGGAACAATCACCCTCACCACGGGAAGCCCGATCTCCGCACGGGTCAGGTCCACAACTATCACTCGATCCAGGCCCGCCTCCTCCAGCTTCTTTAACATGTACCTTATGTCCAGGAGGAAATCGTCGCTATCAAACGACTCGATATCGGAAAATGCCTTTTTCTCGGACCCCTCAAACCAGTGCCGGTTGAGCCTTTTCGTCCGATCATAGCCGATCTGCCTTCTAAAATCTGCAGTCGTCGTATCCTCCCTCGCTCCGTGGATCTGGGTGAGGCGGCTCTGCGCCACCTCAGTGAGTGCCCTAAGCACCGCGACCACTGAACTGGTGTGGGTTCCCATGCCGGTCGTGAGGAGGGTGGGATCGCGCAGCCGGACATCATCCGCTGCGGCCGCACAGGTGGCAACCCCAATATCGCTGGTGATATCCCTCAAGTAGACATCCACCTCCGCAGCCGCGAACTTGTCCAAAAGACCCTTCGCCTGCTCGTCCTCAATATCGCAAATCAGTGGACCGGTCTTCCTCGTGGCCTCTACCAGCGCCCAGGCATCCCTCTCTATGACCTCAGCCAGCCCGTGGAATATCGCCTCTTCAATGACGTTGCCTGAAGCCAGACCACTGGTATTGGTTCTGAAAAGGCGCTTGTATTCGGCGGGCATTG
>DAONES010000261.1:0-1607 GCA_035403205.1 Methanothrix sp.
ATCCTGGAGGGCTATCGTCCCTGCACATATCCTCGCTCCCTGCGAAATGCGTTTTGGACCCATATCGTTGCATCCTCCACAAAATACTCAAATCGGTGCTCACCGATTCTCAGGCGATAGACATCATGCGTCTTGCCTTTAAGCTTCTTGATATCCAGACCGCTTCTGGATGTAAATGGATCATCGCCCAGTCTGGCAAGTCCTTCTTTTAGTCTCTCTTTTTCACCGCTCTCATCCAGGTACTTCTTGACTCTAGGATGGACTTGAACCTGCATCAGACTTCTTCCAGAGGTATGAAATCCGCCTTCTCTTTCTGCAGCCGCTCCCATCTGGCCTCGATGATCTCCTCCAGATCACCTTCCTCATAGAATCTGATCAGCCTCTGCAAGACTTCATCCTCTGTCTCGCTGCCACGAGCCAGAAGCTTTAAGCGGATCTTGATGTCTTCATTGACGTGAATCGTTGCGCCCATTGTCACACCATACCAGGTTTATTTTGCCGCTTTTCTCAGTTAAACGTTTTCATGGTCTCCGATAAAAATTATTTTGCATAGTCCATAACGCCATATGGCTAGCACTATGCATTTTCATGATCGACCCCTCTGAAGCAGGGCCTATCATGGCCAATAACCCAACCTGCCCAACATCAAGCTCGATATGTTCATGGTTGCGCCGGACGAGCGGACGGGAGAAGGTGTTCTACGAGATCAACCGGCCCACCTTCGCCAGGCTGAAGCCGCCCCTCCCGAAGATCTGCCGGTTTATTCCCTACTCCGAGCTGAAGAATGAGGTCGAGCAGATTGGCAGCAGAATGCGCTACATGAAACCGGAATTCATCTCTGAGATTGCGGAAAGCTGCGAGCCGGACTATTCGTGACGCAGCCAGGCGGCATTCTCCGCCGCCGCCATTCAAGCTGCGATCCTTTCCCGGCTCCCCGGATTTCAGAGTTGCAGAGGCCCGGTCAACTGTTGCCCAGCGGCAGCAGGCCCTCCGGACAGTCCCGAGCGGGCAGCCTCACCAGGCGAGCGCACCGGACCTGTGACTCTCGCCAGCTCGTCGCTGACGACGACGGCCCTGCCGCCCCAGGCACGCGCCCGCACGCACGCGCGCTCCCGCGGGTGGTCGGGTGGGCCGGGAGCCAAATTAAGTGGAGAAATAACAGGAAGACCAATCTCTCAAAGTGAACGTTTTCTATAGCGGCCAAGCTCCACTATTATTATCGTGTTGATCAGTTCATGGGACGCAATGGAGATCAAGAAATCCCCTAAAATCGTATTTATTTCGTGGGATTTGTATTTAAACGGCAATCTTAGAATGACCGCTCCGGGGTGCGAAGGATAACGCAGTAGCTCACCGAAATCCGTATCTCTTGTTACTACTATTCTTTTGGTCTTAAGAGCATGCTGAATTATCGCTCGATCGCTCGCCGCCATCATGCCAATGTCTCTAACATCTTCAACGTCAAATCCCAGCGAACGCATCAATTCAGCGCTCGATCTCGGCATATTGGCATCCAGCAGAAATCGGATATCAGGCATATGCACAAATTTCTTCACTGGCTACGATCCTTGCGGCATATCCTATGGCAGCAAGCACGTCCTCTCTAC